>CAZYHE010000011.1:10916-20014 GCA_964647225.1 uncultured Anaerolineales bacterium | reverse complement strand
CCCAGCACCTCGGCGGCCATCTGCGTCAGCACCGTGTCGGAGCCGGTGCCCAGGTCGGTCGCGCCGATCAGCAAGTTGAAGCTGCCGTCCTCGTTCATCTTGATGCTGGCCGCGCCCATGTCCAGATTCGGGATCGCCGTGCCTTGCATGACAAGCGCGAGGCCCTGACCGTGGCGGAGGGTAGGTTGGTAGGTTGGTAGGTTGGTAGATGGTAGATTGGTAGATTGGTCTCCCAATTTCCCAATTTCCCAATTTCCCAATCTACCCGTCCCCCAGCCCATCAACTCCGCGCCCACCCGCGCGCACTCGGCGATGGCGTTCGTGCGGATCAATTCGGGGTGCGCCTCGCGGCCTTCGCTCCACGCCTTCGACATCGGATGCTCCTCGCCGGGCTTGACGACGTTCAGCAGGCGGAAGGCCAGCGGGTCCAGGCCGAGGGTGCGCGCGATGCGTTCCATGTGGCTCTCGACCGCAAAGAGGCCCTGTGGCACGCCGTAGCCGCGGTACGCGCCGGAGGTTGGCGTGTTGGTGTAGACGACATCGGCGACGAAGCGGATGTTGCACTGGCCGTCCGCGCCTTTGTCGGCCGGGTAGAGCGACATCGCTTTGTGGCCGGTGTTGCCGGTGACGGTGAGCGCGTGGTTGCCATACGCGCCGGTGTCCGAAAGCACGCGCATCTCGTTCGCCACCATCCGGCCATCGTTCATCACGCCGGTGCGCATCTTGATGATCATCGGGTGGCGCGAGGTGCTGGCCGCGAACTGTTCTTCCCGCGTGTATTCCAGCTTGACCGGCCGCTTCGTCGCGATGGTCAGGTGCGCGCAGATGTCCTCGATCATCACCTCTTGCTTGTTGCCGAAGCCGCCGCCGATGCGCGGCTTGATCACCCGGATGCGTTTGATCGGCAGACCAAGCACGGGCGCCAGGATGCGCCGGGCGTGGAACGGCACCTGGGTGCTGGTGCGGATCACCAACCGGTCGTTTTCATCCCAATAGGTGATGCACACGAACGGCTCGATCGGGGTCTGCTGCACCTTGGGGACTTCGTATTCCCCCTCGAAGATGTGATCCGCCGCGGCGAGCGCGGCGTCTACATCCCCCAGCTCGATGTGGATGTGCGAAGCCAGGTTGCGCCCCGGATCGCATTCGGCGAACGGGATGTAGTCCGGCTCGTCGTGGATCACGACCGCGCCCGGCTGCAAACTCGCGCGCGGATCGAGGATCGCCGGCAGTTCTTCGTATTCCACCTCGATCAGCGCCAGCGCCCGCTGCGCGATCTCCTCCGTTTCGGCTGCCACGGCCGCCACCCGGTCGCCTACGCAGCGCAGCTTGCGATCCAGGCTGACGAAATCCTGCGGGCCGGGCATGGGGTCGGATTGCCCCGCGGTGGAGTGGACGACGCGGGGGATGTCCTGATAGGTGAGGACGGCATGAACGCCCGGCAATGCACGAGCTTTGCTGACGTCAATCCGTTTGATATAGCCATGCGCAATCGGGCTGGGCAGGATTTTGCCGACCAGCATATCGCGCATCTCGACATCGGCGGTGAAGGCCGGCTTCCCTTGCGCCAGTTTGACGGCGTCAATTTTGGGTTCGGAGGCGCCGACGTATTTGGGACTTGGTAGGTTGGTAGATTGGTAGACTGGGAGGTTGGTAGATTGGTAGATTGGTAGGTTGGTAGGTTGGGAGATTGGGAGATTGGGAGGTTGGGCCGGGGACGCCTGATGCGAAGCCGGACCCCCAATTTCCCAATCTACCAATTTACCGCCTCCCGCCTCTCCCCGCCTCCGCGCCGCCGCGGTCAACACGGCCGCCACGGGTTTCACGTAGCCGGTGCAGCGGCAAAGCACGTCGGAGAGGGCCTGGCGCACTTCGTCTTCGGTCGGGTTGGGGGTAGCGCGCAGGAGCGCGTCGGCGGCCAGGAGTTGGCCGGGCGTGCAGTAGCCGCACTGGATCGCGCCCGACTCGATGAAGGCCTGCTGAAGGTCGCTCAGACCATCCGTGTGCTTCCAGCCCTGCTCCGGGTGTTCGCCCAGCGCCTCGACCGTCGTCACTGCGTGACCGCCGGCCTGGGCCGCCAACATCGTGCATGAAGTGACCGGCACGCCGTCGAGCAAGACGGTGCATGCGCCGCATTCGCCGGTTTCGCAGCCGTGCTTGACGCCGAAAATCCCGTGGCGGCGCAAGGCATCGAGCAGCGACTCGTTGACGGAAACCTCCCAGGTTTGGGGTAGGTCGTTCAAAATGAAGTTGAGTTGCATCATCACAGCTCCCAATGCACAACTGGATCTAGTTCTAACTCATTCAACACTAATACGCGCACCTCTCTGACGCGTGACAGCAAGCCATCGTTGGTCAGAAACGCCTCACAACCGGCGCTCAATGCCACAGCGACCTGAATGGCATCCGAAAGGGTGATATTATAGCGCGCCCGTAACTCAGCGGCGTAGCGTGCGTTTTCGTGATCGAGAGGAACGAAAACTGTGTTGTACCCGTAAACGATGAGATCCTCAAAATCGCGCTGCAACTGAACGCGGCCTAAGCGGTAAGGCATTACCAGACATTCTGCCAGTGTAACCGGAGAAGTCACAGCGGTGACCTGGCCGATGTCTATGCGATCAAAGAAAGGCATGACAGTGTCGAGGTAGAGCGGGTTTTTCTCGACATAGTAGATCACAGGCGCGGTGTCCAGGAAAAGGCGTTCGACATCACGTAATGCCTCAGAGAGCTTCACGCTTGCTGCCTCCAGTGTCGCTCGCGCGCCTCATCACCTTCTTGGCGCATATGTGAAACCCAAGTCTGAGCATCTTCACCGACAATCGGATACGGCGCCGCGCCGCAGATATCGCGCCATCGGCGGCGTGATGGTGAAGGCTGGACGGCCCGCTGTGCTTTTCCAGCCAGAAGGGCAATGAGATACAATTGTTGCTCCGCGGTCAGCATTTCCGCTTGCTCAGCAATTTCGATCACTGTTCGAGAAACGGCACTCATTTTATTAATCCTCCGTGCGATTCGCTTTCTGCCACGCCTGCCGCAATGCCCGCTCCGCCAGTACCCCCGCCATCGCCTTCCGATATTCGGCTGTGCCGCGGAAATCACCGATCGGCTGGACGAGAGAAGCCGCAAGCGCGCCCGCATGTGCGAACAATGCCTCGCCGGGCGCTCGCCAGCGCAATGCTCTCTCAACCTCCCTCAGCAGGATTGGTGTTTCTGCCACACCTCCCAATGCCAGATTCGCATGCACGATGTGTCCATCATCCAACGCGAGCATGGCCGCCGCGACCACGATCGGCGCATCGGCGGGGGTACGCGCCACATTGGTTAGCGCCCATTCAGCATTAGGTGGTGTCACTCTGGCATCGCGCGACACAAACACGTCTACGACCAACGCAGGCTCGGTCAGAACGGCAGCGCGCGCGGGCAGAAATTCGACCAGATTTAGATAGTGTGTACCGGAGGAGGTCTCAAACGTGACCACTGCGTCGCAGGCGAGCAACGCGACCAGCAGTGGATCGTTCGATGCTGCCGTGGCGATTGCTCCGCCGACCGTGGCGCGATTGCGCTGTATGTTGCCACCCCAGCGGCGCGCGCCCTCTGCGATGACCTGATAAAGCGACCAAGCCTCCTCGCGCGCCAGGGTTTCGGCTAGAGCGGCGCGTGTCGTCATCGCGCCGACACCTAACAGCATGTCCGCGCGATCCATCGAGATGAAATTCAGAGCATCCAGTCCTTGCAGATCAACCACGGCCTCGACCGTGGGATCAGCCGAAGCGAGCAGCGTGTCGCCGCCCGCCAGCGGCACAGTGCGAATGCCCGGCCGCGCCAGCAGCTCGAGCGCATGATCGAGCGCGCGGTCGGGGGTGGCGGTGGCAGGTCGGTGATATTCGCGTAAGTTCAGTAGCATCGAACGCCTCCTGGGGCCAGACCGGCTTCAGCGCCGGCGGCGCCTGTGTTGGCGCTATTATACACCATGCAGCCTCATCTATCCCAAGCGACCATCAGACGGTTCGATAACGAATTGGATTTCCGGGGAATTTTATGTTATGATCTGGTCATCGTGAATTCCACGACTTTTGAAAGGGAGAGGAACTACCATGGGTGACTTGCTTGGGTCCGTACTGAACCTCGGATTGCTGTTGCTGGCCGTGTTCGCCGCCGCCAGCTCGGCTGTCAAGATCGTCCAGGAATACGAGCGGGGTGTGATCTTCCGCCTCGGTCGCCTGGTGGGCGCGAAGGGGCCGGGCCTCTTTTTTATCATCCCAATGATTGATCGGATGGTCAAGGTGGACCTGCGGGTGGTGACGCTTGATGTGCCGTCGCAAGAGGTAATCACGCGGGACAACGTTACGGTCAAAGTAAATGCCGTGGCCTACTTCCGCATCGTGGATCCAGAGCGGGCCATCGTCGCGGTCGAAGATTTCCGCCGCGCCACGTTCCAGATCGCCCAGACCAGCCTGCGCTCCGTCTTGGGCCAATCGGAACTGGATGAATTGCTGACCCACCGGGACATGATCAACCTGAAGCTCCAGAAGATCATTGACGAGCAAACCGAGCCGTGGGGCGTGAAGGTCAGCATCGTCGAAGTGAAGGATGTCGAGCTGCCCGAAAACATGAAGCGGGCGATGGCGATCCAGGCGCAGGCCGAACGCGAGCGCCGCGCCAAGATCATCAACGCCGAAGGCGAATACATGGCATCGCAGCGCCTCACCAGCGCAGCCCAGATCATGAGCCAGTCGCCGGTGGCGCTGCAATTGCGCTATCTGCAAACGCTCACCGAAATCGCGGCCGACAAAAATTCGACGATCATCTTCCCGCTGCCGATGGAGATATTGCGCGCATTCACCGGGCAGCCGCTGATGCCGGGGGTGGTCCTGCCGCCGGTAGCCGAGATCGCGCCGATCCCCGCCGAGCCGGCGCCGGATGAGACCATTTAAGCCTATTCGAATGTCCGTAGCATAGGGCCTTGCGCCCGCCAGGACGCCCACGCGGGGCTATGCTACCATTAGCGGGTCGGGGCGGCGCCGGCTGCCCTGACCCGATCCCATGAACATTTCGGAACGCGGACTGGCCGCTCCCCCGCCGCCCCGGTTCCGTAATGCTTGGCGTACCGCGCCCGGCGTATGAGGAGGGAGAAGATGAGCGCGCTGAAAGGCTTGCGCGGCTATATCGGCCTATCGTTGCTTTGGGTTGCGATCCTGGGCGGCGCCCTGTTTCTGATGCGCCGGCCGGCGACTGAGCCAATCGAGATTATCCCACCCCCGACCCCGGCGATCACCCCCGTGATTGCCAGCCCCACACCCGGCCCGGTGCGCGTGGATATCGCCGGCGCGGTCAAGACGCCCGGCGTCTACACCCTCCCGCGCGGCAGCCTCGTCTCCGATGCCATCACCGCGGCGGGCGGCCCGGTCACTGACGCCGACCTGGATCGCCTCAACAAGGCGTTGTCCTTGCAGGATGGCGCGCAGATCTATGTGCCGCGCATCGCCCAGCCCATGCCCACGCCGATCAACCCTCCGACGCCATCGCCTGCGACCAGGGGCAGCCAGGTATCTGTCGCGGGGAAACTGGTGGACCTCAATACCGCATCAATGGATGAACTGGATACGTTGCCCGGTGTGGGGCCGGCGACCGCGCAGCGGATCATCGAGGGCCGGCCCTACGGCGCGGCGGAGGATCTGCTGCGGGTCAAGGGCATCGGCCAGGCGACTTTCGACAAGCTCAAAGACCTGGTGACGGTGCGCTAGGGCGGGCGGTTGGCCGTAATTTGTGTATGACTTTTGAGAGAAATAGTAAGCCCGGTCACTGGCGCGCTGCACCAAGCGGGGTATTATCCCCATAGATTCTTCCTCCTCCTTTGCGCACGAACGCCGGGGACGCCAGTACCCCCGGCGTTCGTGTTTAATGGCTTCGTCATTCCTGCCACTTCCGCAACTCTGATCGTTGACAACTTTCCCCATCCGTGCTAATGTTCGGATACTTGAGGAGGTGCTTGTGACGCAATTCTTGTGGCGGTGGACGATCGGAATTGGGGTGGCGCTGGTCGCGGTGGCCCTGGCGGTGGGGACGGCCGGCACGGGGGCGCGCGCCGCGCGCCCGGCGGATTCGACGATCACGCCGACCTACTTCATCCATCTGCCGATCGTTTTCCGGGAGAGCGGGCCAACGTCCACCCCGACCCCCACGCCAACGCCCACCCCCTCGCCGACCCCGACCAGCACGCCCTGTTCGACGAGCAATGTGTCGGGCACATACCTTTCGCAGGTCTTGAATCTTGTTCACGACTGTCCGGGCAGCCCGCCGGCGCCACCCCAGGGGGATATGATCGTGATCCAAGATGGCGCGTCGCTGACACTGCGCGTCGGCGGCGATGCGACCGGCACGATTGACCCGGCCACGGGCAGTTTCACAGTCAGCGCGCCCTTATCTCCTGCGGCGGGGTGTCCGGCCGGGCTTAGCTGTCTCAACACGACGACCGGGACGTTCGCCATCGGGCAGGCGCCGATGACCTTCGCCGGGAACGGTCGGGTGGACATCTCATGGGCTGGAAGCGCCTTTTGCCACATCACCTACGATATCGTCGGGACCCGCACAAGCTGTGCGCCGGCGGCTGCTCCGTAGCTGAGTTTTTGCACCGCCAGCTTTGACAGAATCGTCGCTTGTCGGGTAACATGCGCCGCGCTGGGCTGCGCATTCAGCCGGCTCCGGCATAGTTCATGGGGGGTATTAGCGACGATGAGTTCAGCCATTCATATCACCGACGCGTCATTTGCCGCGGAGGTTCTCACCGCACCGGGCCTGGTCATCACCGATTTTTGGGCGGAGTGGTGCATGCCGTGCAAGCGCATCGCGCCCATCCTGGAGGAATTGGCGACTGAATACGCCGGGCAGGTGAAGGTCACCAAGCTCGATGTGGACAGCAACCCGGTCACGCCGGAAAAGTACAACATCACGGGTATCCCGACCCTGCTCGTCTTCAAGGACGGCAAACTGGCCGACACTATCGTCGGCTTTTTGCCGAAAGACCGGTTGCTCAGCCGGCTCAAGCCTCTTTTTTGAGGCAGGCAGTCACAGGTCGCAGCCGACTTCGCCGGTTTGACAGGTCTGCAACCCTGTGTTATATTCACCTTCACAATTGAATATCGCCGCTTAATGGCTGTGAACTGGACTAGTAAGCGTTTGCGCAAGGGCTTCAGAGAGCCGACCGATGTGCTGCGAGGTGGGCGCCGCTGCGAATGCCGAATGGACCAGGGAGCCGCAGGCCGAAAGGATTTCCGATTAGGCTGTGCCGGAGACGCCACCGTTATCATGGCTGAGGAGATCGGATTTGCGCAGCGCGGTGAAGCGCGCGCAACCTGCCAGTGAATGGGCATTCCTGTCTCTGCAACGAGTGAGGCCGGCATGATTGCGGCCTAATCGGGGTGGCACCACGGGTGGTCTGCAAACCCTCGTCCCCTTTCCGGGGTGAGGGTTTTTCTATTTCCGGCGGGCGCGACCCTTTCCCTTCCTGAAACGCCCGCCATCATCCGGGCCACCTGGCCCCAACCATCCTGGGAGGGAAAAATGTCAAACGATCTACGCCCCACCAACAGCAACGAAGACTACCGCATCGTCCTGCCGCAATCGCGCATTCCTTCGCACTGGTACAACATCCTGGCCGACATGCCGGCCCCGATGCCGCCGGTGCTGCATCCCGGCACCCACCAGCCCATCGGCCCGGCCGATCTGGCCCCGCTCTTCCCGATGGAGTTGATCAAACAGGAAGTCAGCGGCGAGCGCTACATCCCGATCCCCGACGAGGTGCGCGACATCTACCGGCTGTGGCGACCCACGCCCCTGATTCGCGCGGTCCGGCTGGAGAAGGCGCTCGACACGCCCGCGCATATCTACTACAAAAACGAAGGCGCCAGCCCAAGCGGCAGCCACAAGCTCAACACGGCGGTCGCGCAGGCGTATTACAACAAGCAAGAGGGGATCCAGCGCATTTCGACTGAGACCGGCGCAGGGCAGTGGGGGACCGCGTTGTCTATCGCGGGCGATTTCTTCAAGATCGCCATCGAAGTCTTCATGGTCAAGATCAGCTATCAGCAGAAGCCCTATCGCCGGTCAATCATGCAGACCTACGGGGCAAGCGTGACCCCCAGCCCGTCGGATCGCACCAATTCCGGCCGCTCGATCTTGGCCCGGAATCCCAACAGCACCGGCAGCCTGGGCATTGCGATTTCTGAGGCGGTGGAGATCGCGGCGACGAGCGGCGGGACGGTCAAGTATTCCCTCGGCTCGGTGCTGAACCATGTCATGTTACATCAGACGATCATCGGTCAGGAGGCGATCGAGGCGATGGCTGAGGCGGGTGAATATCCCGATGTGGTGATCGGCTGCGTCGGCGGCGGCTCGAACTTCTCTGGGCTGGCTTTCCCGTTCCTGCACAAGAACCTGACTGAAGGTAAGCAGACCCGTTTCATCGCCGTGGAACCGACCTCTTGCCCCAGCCTGACGCGTGGCCCATACCGCTACGATTTCGGCGACACGGTCGGCCTGACCCCGTTGGTGAAGATGTACACCCTGGGTCACGACTTCGAGCCGGCATCCATCCACGCGGGTGGGTTGCGCTACCACGGCATGGCTCCCACCGTCTCCCTGCTGGCTTCGACGGGACACATCGAGCCGCGCGCCTATGGTCAAAACGCGTGCTTCGAGGCGGGTCTATTGTTCGCTCGCCAGGAGGGCATCATCCCGGCGCCTGAGACCACCCATGCCATCCGCGCGGCGGTGGATGAGGCGTTGGCCGCCAGGGAAAAGGATGAGAAGAAGGTCATCCTCTTCAACCTGTCCGGGCACGGCCACTTCGACATGTCCGCCTACGACGCCTATCTGGCCGGCAAACTGCTTGACAACGGCTTCTCGGCGGAGGAGATGGCGAAATCGCTGGCGACCGTGCCGCAGGTGTGATCATAACTTGACATTCGCCCCATTTCGCGGATAATAGAGGGAGTAAACAAACTTGACGCCATAGCATAGGCGTTGGGTTTTCTGCAAGGGGGTGATTTTATGGCTCAAGCAACTAAGATGGGTGCGGATACCGCAACCCTGGAGAAGCG
>CAZYHE010000011.1:8808-10816 GCA_964647225.1 uncultured Anaerolineales bacterium | reverse complement strand
GCTTCGGCGATCCACAGCAAGAGCGCGGCGATCAGATCGAGGGCCAGGGTGAAGAGGAAGGCCAGCGTCAACACTTGCAGCGCGCCCGCCACGTGATCGCTGAGTCCTTGCGGCAGCAGCGCGAGGCCGCCCAGGAGATAGGCGACGACCAGCGCCAACGCGATGTAGAGGCCGGCGGTCCGCCAGGGCTGGCGGTCGGCCGGGCTGGGCGTCATGGCGTTGCTGATCGCGAAGATCAGATAGGCCCACAGCCAGAAGTCGGGCACGCGCCAGATGCCGTCGGCCGCGGCCAACGCCGCCAGCCAGCCTCCGGCATACCAGGCCTGCCCCAGCGCGGCCACGTCGAACACCCAGTAGCCGATGGCGAGCAGGGCCGCGCTGCCGCCCAGGAACGGCGCCAGGCCGACCAGGCTCTCGCGCAGCGGCCCCCCGCGGCTCACCATCACCGATCCCAACTCAACCGAGTTTCGCCGCGCCTTCGGTCCCAGGCTCAGCTTGCCCACCCGCAGACCGACGATCTTCGCCATCACCACGTGGCTCAACTCGTGGAGCAAGATGCCGGGGAAAAAGAGCAGATAATAGCCGATCAGCGCGGCGCTCTCATTGCGCGTGATGCGGTGCCCCAACCAGAGCACCTGGTGGGTGATCCACCGGCTCAACACGAGGAGGCACGTGAGGGTGAGGGCGAAGGCGAAGAGGGGTTGCAAAAGTGACATGGGCAGGCCGGCCGGGGCGCTGTGCCGCAATCCGCCGGATTGCGCTGGCTCACACCAGCAATCCAGCGGATCGCGTTACATTTAGCAAAGCTCGGCGGTGATGCGCACCATGGCCGTGAAGGCGTCCACCTTCAGGCTGGCGCCGCCGATCAACGCCCCATCAATGTCGGGCATCGCCATCAGTTCGCCGATGTTCTTCTCGTTGGCGCTCCCGCCGTATTGGACGCGAATCGCCTCGGCCACCGCCGTCCCGTAGAGTTGCGCGATCGTGTCTCGCACGACCTGCCCACAAATCCGGTTCGCTACCTCGGTTGTGGCGGTCTTGCCCGTACCGATGGCCCAGATCGGCTCGTAGGCAATCACGACGCCGGCCGCCTGCTCGGCGCTCAGGCCAGCAAACGCCGCGGCCACTTGCGTGCGCACGAACGGCTCGGTGACGCCGGCTTCGTTTTGGGGCAGGTCTTCGCCCACGCAGACGATGGGCACGAGGCCCTGCGCCAGCGCGGCCTTGAGCTTCTTGTTGACCCCCTCGTCGCTTTCCGCGAAATACTGGCGCCGCTCGGAGTGGCCGATGATGACGTAGCCGGCCAGCCCCTTGAGCATCGCGACCGAGACCTCGCCGGTATACGCGCCGCTCTCGGCCCAGTGGCAGTTTTGCGCGCCGACGCCGACCGGGAGGCCGCGCAACGCCTCGGCTACGGCGGGCAACGCCACGAAGGGCGGGCAAACCACCGTTTCCACTTGCGGGTAACGTGTGACCAGCGGACTAAGCGCCCGCACGAACTCGACGGCTTCGGCCGGGGTCTTGTTCATCTTCCAGTTGCCGGCCAGGATGGGTTTACGCATGAGTAGCTGCTCCTTGTAAGGCCTCATATTCCTCCGCAGTGAGCAGCTTCCCGCCCACCGCTTCGCTCTCGATCACGTTCTGCTTCTTGCTGTCGAACTTCAGCGTGACATCAACGACCTGAAAGCAACGATTGACGCCGGAGCCGACCAGCCCCTTGTGGACGACCCAGCCATCCCCTGCGTCTGCTTCGCTCGGCTCGTTCATCAGATTCACGCGCGTCTTGAGCGGCTCGCCACAGCGCCGGCATTGCGCATAGATCCAATAGGCGTTGGGATCGTCGCCGAAACGGCTGCCGCCGCCCCCGCCGCCGCGCGCGCCCTGGCCGCTGAAGGCCTTTCGTAGATTGTCCAGGAAACCCATTGCACCCTCCTATGGCTGGAAGCTCGACTCAGAACGTCATTATCGGCCATCTTGCGCCAAAACACCATGACGCCGCGCATGTTGC
>CAZYHE010000011.1:0-8708 GCA_964647225.1 uncultured Anaerolineales bacterium | reverse complement strand
GTCGCGCTCAGCTCGCGCTCCAGGCGGCCGATGATCTTGGCGCGCAGCTTGCGCGTCTCTTCGTCGGTCAGGGTGCGATCCACCGCCTGGAAGGTGAGGTTGTAGGCCAACGATTTCTTGCCCGCCGGAATCTGCCCGCCGCGGTAGACATCGAACAGCCGCAGGTCAACCAACAACTTGCCGCCCCCCTGGCGGATCAGCCCGGCCACCTGCGACGCAGGAACCGCCTCATCCACGATGATCGCCAGATCTTCGTAGATCGCGGGCTGGGTCGAGATGTCGGCCATCGGCTCGGCGGCGCCCCAGCCGGCCAGCAGCACATCCAGGTCGAGTTCCATGATCGCCACGGGCACGTTGGGGAGATCGAACGCCGCGCGCACGAGGGGGTGCAGCTCTCCCACCACGCCGGCGTCCTGGCCGCCCACCCGCAGCCGGGCGGTGCGACCGCTGTGCATGGCGTCGTGTTCGCCGCGTTCCCAGGTCACATCCTTCAGTTCCAGCCGCGCCAGCAGCGTCTCGATCATCCCCTTCAGATCGAAGAAGCCGAGGGGGGCGGTATCGTGCGGCTGCCAGCCCCGCGACTCGCGCGGGCCGACCAGCAGCGCGCTCACGCGACGCGGCTCGGCCGGCAATATTTCATCAGGCCGCGGATGGAAGACACGACCCAGCTCGAAGATCGCCACCCGTTCGGTGAAGCGCAGGTTCGCGCGCGCGGTGTTCAGCAGGCCGGGCAGCAGCGTCCGGCGCAGATGGCCGCGCTCGGCGCTCAGCGGATTCAGAACGATGACATTCTGTAGGGGCGGGGTCTCCCCGCCCACCGTGGGCGAGGAAACCTCGCCCCTACGCAGACGCGTTTCATCGCGCAGATCAATCATCGAGTAGGTGATGATCTCGTTCAGCCCGCAGCCGACCAGCACATCGCGCACCTTCTCTTCCCCCTCCAGCGCGACGTTGCGACGTTGGGTCGGCAGTTCATCCTCCAGCAGGGTGTGCGGCATCCGGTCGTAGCCGTAGATGCGGCTGACCTCTTCGGCCAGGTCCGCCGGGATGCTCACGTCCTGGCGGTGGGAGGGCACGGTGACGAGTAGGTTGGTAGATTGGTAGGTTGGTAGATTGGTAGATTGGTAAGTTGGTAAGTTGGTAGGCGCGGTGCCCAATTTCCCAATTTCCCAATCTACCAATTCACCATCCACCCCAAACTCCAACGCCCGCAAAATCCGCACCATCTCCGCGACCGGCACGTCAATGCCGAGCAGCCGGGTGACGTAGGCCGGATCGAGCTCGATGGTCTTGGGGGCCGGTGGGTTGGGATAGATGTCACCGTAGACCGGCCGCACCGCGCCGCCGCCCAGCTCGACCATCAGTTGGCCGGCGCGTGCCAGCGCAGCCACGGTCAATTCGGGATCCACTCGCTTGCCGAAACGGCTGCCGGCCTCGCTCGACAGCTTGAGGAGCTGGCTTGTACGCCGGATGCTCAGGAAGTCGAAGTTCGCGGCTTCGAGCAAGACCGCGGTTGTCCCGTCGTTCACCTCGGTGTTGGCGCCGCCCATCACGCCGCCGACGGCGATCGTGCCCGCCGTGTCGGTGATCATCAGCATGTCGGGGTCGAGCGCCCGATCCACGCCATCGAGCGTGGTCAGATGTTCGCCGGGGTGCGCGCGACGCATGATGATCGTCGGCCGGCCGGCCGCCCGATCCCGCAGCAGGTCGTAGTCGAACGCGTGGAGCGGCTGGCCCAATTCCAGCATGACGTAATTGGTGACATCCACGATGTTGTTGATCGGCCGCATCCCGGCGCGAGCCAGCCGTTGCTGCATCCACTGGGGCGACGGCCCGACCTTCACCCCCTCGATCAATGCCGCGGAATAGCGCAGGCACAGGTCGGGGTCGCGGATCACGATGCCGGTGAAGTCGGCGTCGGCGACCCGCGGGGTGGTCAGGTAGTTCGCGGGCGTCGGGTTCCGCAGGGTTTGCCCGGTCAGCGCGGCGATCTCACGCGCGATCCCGACGGCGCATTGCAGGTGGCCGAACGCGCCCTTGATGTCGAACTCCAGGATCGTGTCGCCCAGGTAGTCGGCCAGCGGCACGCCGACCGGCGCATCGGCGGGCAGGATGAGGATCCCCTCGTGTTCGTCGCTCAGGTCAAGCTCCTTCTCGGAGCAAACCATGCCCTGCGACATGATCCCGCGGATTTTACCGGCCTTCAGGGTAGCGATCTTGCGTTCGGCGCTGTGGCCGTCAATCAGCCGCGCGCCGACGACGGCGAACGCGACCTTCGGCCCGCGGCCGCCGCTCAGGTCCTGCCCGACATAGCTGTAAAGGTTCGGCGCGCCTGTGACCACGGTCAACGGCTCGGACGCGCCGTATTCGACGCGCGCCAACACCAGCCGATCGGCGTCGGGGTGGCGCGTGACAGAGAGGATCTGACCGACGAAGAGCTTGTCGCGCTCCCACATCGCGCCGATCTGGCGGATCGAATCCACCTCCAGCCCGGCCAGAGTCAGCCGCTCCGCCAGCTTTTCCACCGGCAGGGTGATATCAACATAGTCTTTCAACCAGTTAAGAGGAATCTTCATGGCGTTATCTCCTGGCACGTATTGCGTAGTGCGTAGTGCGTACTGCGTGGTGCGCCTGTAGTACGGAATACGCAATACGGAATACGCAACACCCTTATCCGAACTGCCCTAAGAAGCGCAAATCGTTCCCGTAGAAATACCGGATATCGTTGATCGTATACTTCAGCATCGCCGGCCGCTCGACGCCCATGCCCCACGCAAAACCGGAATATACATCGGGATCGTAGCCGCCGTTCTGAAGCACGACCGGATGCACCATCCCGGCGCCGGCGATTTCCAGCCAACCGGTGTATTTGCAGACACCGCAGCCTTTGCCCCCGCACAAGATGCAATCCATGTCCGCCTCGATGCTCGGCTCGGTGAAGGGGAAGTAGCTGCCGCGCACCCGCAGCCGGCGGCCCGCGCCATACATGCGCCGGGCAAACTGCTGGAGCGTGCCGATCAGGTCGGTCATGCGGATGCCTTTCCCAACGGCCAGCCCCTCCAACTGGTAGAACTGGTGCTCGGCGCGCGCGGTGATCTGTTCGTAGCGGTAGCACTTGCCGGGCAGGATCACGCGGATCGGCTCCGGGCAGCGCTCGCGCATCACCCGGATTTGGCCGGGGCTGGTGTGCGTGCGCATGACCAGTGTCGGGGTGGGTTTGGGCGCTTGGGCAGCCGCGGCTGTCGCGGCGGCGAGACCCGCCCCGCCCTCACCCTGGCTGACCCAGAACGTATCCCACATGTCGCGCGCCGGGTGGTAGGGCGGGATGTTGAGCAGACCGAAGTTCAGCTCGTCGGTTTCCACATCCGGCGCGTCATACACCTGGAAGCCCATCTCGGCAAAGATGGCGTAAAGCTGGCGCAGGTTTTTCGTGGTCACATGCAGGCGGCCCAGGGCGGGCGGCCGGCCGGGCAGCGTCACATCGAACGCGCTGCCGCTCAACTCCGCCTCCAGCGCGGCGGCCTTCAGGCGCTCCTGGCGCTCGGCAAAGGCCGTCTCCACCGCGGTCTTGACCTCGTTGGCGGCCTGCCCATAGGCCGGACGCTCCTCGCGCGGCAGCGTGCCCAGGATTTTGACGGCCTCGCCGAGCGCGCCGCCTTTGCGGCTGAGATACTTGACGCGCCAGGCTTCCAGGGCCTCGGCGTCTGCCGCGGCGGCCAGCTCCTCCAGAGCGGTGGTTTGTAGTTTGACGAGATTCTCGTACATATTGCCTCCATTCGACATAAACCTTTAGGGTCTGCGAGACCCTAAAGGTTTGCGATTTAAAAAGAAAGCGCGCGTTTCGTCACAGGGACGAAGCGCGCGCACGCAAACTCCGCGATACCACCCTGGTTCCTCCGTAGAGACGGAGGCCCCTCAGCCCGGCGGCCCGACTTCACGGACTTACCGGCGGCCCCAATAACGGTGGGCAGCCGTGGCGGACTACTGGACCGAATGCAGAAGTGAGAATGCGGAATGCAGAATGAACCTACACGACGGTACGGCCATTCTGCGCTCTGCGTTTTGCATTCTGCATTCAGTTTTCACCCGCCAGGCTCAGGAGGGAACTTCGGTCAGGTTGATGCCGGTCGGGCTTGCAGCCGTGGCCCGGTCTCTCTGGAGGCGATTCCCTGGCCTACTTTCCTCCGTCACAGCCTGTGTGATGCACTATGCAATTGTGAGCGGGATCATACAACAGGACGCGTTGTTTTGTCAAACACGCGAATAGCGCAAACGCCTGTGTTATCCTCAGTTATTCGGCGCGCCGGCGTTCACCCAGTCGGTCAGGATCTTGATCTGGTTGTCGGGCAGGCGGTTGGCGCGCTTCGGCATCTTGCCGTTGGCGACGAGTGTGACGAGATCACTCTCGGCCGCGTTGCCGGGCTTCATGACCGGGCCGTTTTCCGAGCCGGCCAGCAGCGCAGCGTGATCTTTGAGCGACAGCAGCGCCTCGGTCTTCTCGCCGCCGTGGCATTTGATGCAGCTCTGCTGGAAGATCGGCATGACGTCCTTGGCGAAGCTGACGCCGGCGGGTTGCGCGGCGGCCGGCTTTTCGGTCGGCTTGGGGGCTGTGGTCGCAGTGGCGGCCGGCGCAGTGGTTGGCTGCGGGGCCGATGTCGCGGCGGCCGGCTTCTCGGTGGGTTTCGGGGCCGATGTCGCAGTGGCGGCGGGCGCAGCGGTTGGCTGCGGGGCTGATGTCGCGGCGGCGGGTGCCGCAGCCGGGGCGGCCGCGGGCGCGCACGCGACCAGAATCAACGCAAGGGCTGTGATGACTAAAGCCAACATCCAGGACGGCCTGGCCATCTTTCCAATGATCCGCTTCTGAATTCCTTCGTTATCTCTCTTCATTTGTTCCTTCCTTAAGCATCGGTTATTCTGATTCAGATGTGCGCGTTGTAGACTCTAACGCGCCATCTGACGATATTTGCATCATGGAACCATTCAGGTATAATTCTTATGCTATTCAAGTGAATTCGGTACACGTCCGATATTCCGCGCCAGTATAGGTGTCTCAAGCCCGGCTGTCTGTGATCGTAGTCCCAATCAGCCGGCACAGTGAAAGGAGGCGAACCTCCGTGGGCCGTGGGATGGACGCTGCGGAGCCAATGAAGCCCGGCGCCCGGCCTTTGCGTTATGAGTCATATTCATTTTTCCACCAGGTAATCCCAGAAGTACAGAGTTCAATGCTGCCTGTCCACCTGCGGCAGCAAGTCAACCATTCATGGAGAGGAAAACAGACATGTTCAAGCGAATCCTTCTGATTACCGCGCTTCCGTTGTTATTGATTGCCATGATGGCCGCGACCGTTGCGGCGCAGGGCACGGGCGACCCGGTCAAGGGCAAAGCCGCGTGGGATGCCGCGAACTGTAAAGCGTGCCACGGCGTCAACGGCGAAGGGAAATTCGCCGGGGTACGCGCCGGCGATGGCAAGACCGCGGCCGACTGGATCAAGCAATCGCGCACCCCGCGCGCGAACATGCCCGTCTACACTGCGGCGCAGATCAGTGACACCGTGCTCACCGACATGTGGGCGTACATGCAAACCCTGCCCAAACCGGCATCTTTCACCGCCTACTCGGTGACCGTCCCGGCGACCGATCCGGTTGGCAAGCAGTTGTGGTCACAGAAGCGGTGTGAAGCCTGCCACAGCAACTTTGGTCAGAGCATGATCAAGGCGCGTTTCGTGGATCAGAACCGCGAACCGACCGCGGACATCATCGTGAAGCAGTTGCGCACCCCGGCCAAGAATATGCCGGCCTACACCGCGACGCAGGTGACGGATGCCCAGGCGGCTGACATCACCAACTTTGTGAAGGCGCAAGTGACCGCTATCAAGGCCTCCGCGGTTGTCACGGCCACGAAGCCGGTTACCCCGACCGTGGCCCCGAAGCCGGCTGCGCCGGCGGCCCCGGCCGCGCCAGCCGCCCTGCCGAAGACCGGCGGCGTGCTGAATCTGTTGGCGCTCGGTGGTCTGTCGCTGTTCGGCCTCGGCGCCGGGTTGGCGTTGCGCGGTCGCCGTCGCCAGTAACAGTCTGGCAGCCAGGCGGCCTTTTGGGTCGGGGATGGAGCATCGCTCCGTCCCCGACCTTTTTCTATTTCCGCCCCGCAACTCCCGGCCCCCTGGTGCGTATTGAGGAATAACAGCGCGTGTTTGTGGCGCGCTGCGCATTTGTTATCGCACGGAGGAGGGACCTGTGAACAACAATCGGGGCTACATGGGGCTGGGCATCCTGCTCTTGATCGCTGGGGCGGTGCTGCTGCTCCAAAACTTGGGCGTTTTCGGCCCGATCGTCACGAACCTGATCTGGGTGCTCTTGTTCGGCTTGGGCGGGCTGGCGTTCTTGCTGGTGTTCTTCTTCAACCGCGAACACTGGTGGGCGCTGATCCCCGGCTGCACCCTCCTGGGGCTGGCCGTGCTGATCGGCTTCGGCGACCGGCTGGAGGCCGCGGGCGGCGCGCTCTTTGTGGCAGCCATCGGCCTGAGCTTTGCACTGATCTATGCCGTGCGGCGCGAGCATTGGTGGGCGATCATCCCCGGCGGGTCGCTGTTCAGCACCGCGGCGCTGATCCTGGCCGCTGACGCCGGCGCGGAAGCCGCTTCGGTCGGGGTGCTGTTCCTCGGCCTGGCGCTCACCTTCTTCCTGGTGTACCTGTTGCCCGCCGAACGCGCAGAGCGACGTTGGGCGCTGATCCCGTCGGGTATCCTGGCCGTGTTGGGGATCGTCTCGCTGATCTCATTGAGCAGCCTGGCCGTGATGAACTATATCTGGCCGGTCGCGTTGATTGTCGGCGGCGGGTATCTGCTGTGGCGCACTGCGCGGATGCGCCAGGGATGAATGGAGAAACACCATGAATTCGAGTCTGTATCGCAGCCGGCGGGAACGGCTGATCGGCGGGGTGTGCGGGGGGATCGGCGAATACCTGCGCATTGATCCTACGCTGGTGCGTCTCTTTTTCGTGTTGCTGCTCTTCACCACCGGCATCGGCTGGCTGCTCTATCTGATCCTGTGGGTCGCCGTGCCGTATGAGGGCGAAGGCGTGTTCGGATCGCCGGCCACCATCCACACCGGGGTCGCCGAGATGACGGCCAAGGCGCAGACGTTGGGCGACGATGTGCGGCAGACGGCGGCCCGCCCGTCGCGGCAGATCGGCGTGGTAATCGGCGCCACGTTGGTGCTGATCGGCGTGCTGGCGCTGCTCCGCAACCTGGGCATTCCGGGCCTGGGCTGGCTGAACGAGGGGCTGATCTGGCCGATCTTGCTGCTGGTTGGGGGCATCGCCCTGGTGTGGCGGCTGCCGCGGGGATAGGCATCCGGGGTCAGGAGCCAGAGCAGAAATGGTGACGGGCCAGGCGCTTCAAAAGCGCCTGGCCCGTTGTCTTGATCCGACTGGCTTACCGGTTATACCTTCCGGTATTCGCCGTCCACCACATCCTCGCCGCCATCGTTTGACGGGCCGCCGGGGCCGCCTGCGTCGGGGGGCGGGGTCTGCGGGCCGGCCTGCTGATGCATCTTCGCGCCGACTTTCTGCCACTCATCCATCAGCTTGTCGGTCAGCTTCTCCAACTCATCAGAGTCCGCGTTGCGGTCGAGCGCGCCCTTGACGGCATCCATCGCATCCTGCAGCGTCTTCTTGTCGTCATCCGCCATCTTATCGCCGCTATCCTGCATGAACTTCTGCACCTGGTAGTGGGCGTTGTCCGCCTTGTTGCGGGTCTCCACCTCGGCCTTACGCTTGCGGTCATCATCCGCGTGCTTCTCGGCGTCCTTCACCATCTGGTTGATCTGATCCTTGGACAGGCCGCTCGAAGCGGTGATCTTGATGCTCTGCTCGCGGCCGGTGGCCTTGTCCTTGGCGCTCACATGCAAGATGCCGTCGGCGTCAATATCGAATGTGACCTCGACCTGTGGGACGCCGCGCTGGGCCGGCGGGATGCCGGTCAGCCGGAAATTGCCCAACAGCTTGTTGTCCCGCGCCATCGGCCGCTCGCCCTGCGTCACCACGATTTCGACTTCGGTCTGCATGTCGGAGGCGGTGGAAAAGATCTGCGATTTCTTGGTGGGGATCGTGCTGTTGCGTTCGATCATCGGCGTCGCCACGCCGCCCAACGTCTCGATAGACAGCGACAACGGTGTCACATCCAGCAAGAGGATGTCCTTCACCTGGCCGCCCAACACGCCTGCCTGGATGGCCGCCCCGATCGCGACCACTTCATCCGGGTTGACCCCCTTGTGCGGCTCGCGGCCGAAGAACTTGCGCACCGCGTCCACCACCGCGGGCATCCGGGTCATGCCGCCCACCAGCACGACCTCGACGATATCGCCGGTGCCGAGCTTGGCGTCGGTCAATGCCTGCTTGCATGGCTCGATGGTGCGCTGCACCAGGTCGCCGGTGAGTTGTTCGAGCTTGGCCCGCGTCAGCTTCATCTGCAGGTGCTTGGGGCCGGTGGCGTCGGCCGTGATGAACGGCAGGTTCACCTCGGTCTCCATGACGCTCGAAAGCTCGATCTTGGCCCGCTCCGCCGCCTCTTTGAGGCGCTGAAGCGCCATCCGGTCGCCGCGCAGGTCAATCCCTTCCTGGCGCTTGAACTCGTCCGCGATCCAATTGATGACCCGCTGATCGAAGTCGTCGCCGCCCAGGAACGTATCGCCGTTGGTGCTAAGTACCTG
>CAZYHE010000010.1:8080-21115 GCA_964647225.1 uncultured Anaerolineales bacterium | reverse complement strand
CGACTGCCGGACTGATTTCATCTGGCGCGCCAAGCGGTTCCAACAAGCGCAGCGTGTGATTCCGCAGTGTCGGGTATTGCTCGAGCAGCGTGAGCATGGATTGCGCCAGCGCGGGGAGATTGAGCGTCCAATAAAATAGCAGCAACACATTGCTCATCTGCCCGCCGCGCGCGACGAAGTTCAGAAGGATGACAACCGAAAAAGCGGCATACAACATCGCGCTGATGCCTTGCAATACCACGATGATGCGCCAGGTGTCAAACGATGCACGTGCCCATTCAGTCAACAGCGTTTCGTGCGCGCGTCGCATCGAACGCTCCGCGCCGTGCATCCGCGCCGGGACCAATCCGAGCAGCGCATCCAGATAAAAGCGGCTCAACGCACCGTTGTGTGTGAACAGGCGCATCTCGCGCTCGCGTTGGATGACGCTGCTGAAATACGCGACCGCGGCAAAGACGAGCGCGAACGCGAACGCCCACGGCGCGCTGTTCGGATCGAGGACGATCACGCCGATCGCGGTCAGCAACAGTTGAAATCCCAGCCGCAACATGTTTACTGCCAGCGACGGCAGGCCGCGCAACGCGCGCAGTCCATGCGCGCGCATCGTCATATCCGAGGTGAGGCGGCTGTGAAAATAGCGGTCGCTCAGGCGCGGGATTTTTTCGAGGAACAGGATGCGCAGGCGCGTCTCCAGCCGCCGGCCGATCCGTTGTTCGACGGTCGTCAGCGGCAGCTCGAGGCTGAACAGGAGCAGGACGAAAACAGACAAGGCCGCGATGGCGAACCAGCGCAATTCCGGCGCGGGCAGATTCGCGCCCAGGCGCATCACGCCCTGCAACAAAAATGCTTCGATCGTCACGCCGAGCGCCGCCATAAATAGCGCGATGCCCAGCACGCCCAATGTCAACAGCCCATCCTGGCGCACCGCGCGCCAGATTTCCTTTTCGGGATGGAGCGGCGGCTCTTGCAGCGCGGCGACGAGTTCCGGCGGCAGTTTTTTCTCGGCCAAACCTTCGGGTGACTCCGGAGTCTGCACCCCGCTCACACGGACGAGGACGGCGCCGCGCAAGAGCACCTGCGCGGCGGTGTCAGGCGCGCGCGGCAGCGGCTCGACGAACCAGAACGGCGCGGGGACGGGCGAGTCTTCCAATGTTGCGCCGGATCGCGCCTCCTCGAAAAAGCGCGCCACGACTTGCCCCGCGCTTTCGCCGCGTTCCAGGCCCTGCGCCGCCACGAGGGAGGCGACCATACGTGTTGCCGCATCCAGCGCGGCCAACCCGCGCCAGCCCGGATCGGCGCACGCCTGGTTGATCAGTTCAGTAATCCGCGCGTCGGTCACATGCAGGTCGCTCAGCCGCCGGCGCAAAGGCGCCAGGAAGCCGTCCGTGCCGGCCCACTCGCGAAACGCCTCGGCCGGCACCGGGAACCGATGGATGTACAGGTCGGCCAACAAACGGTGTTCGGCCAACCAGCGCCGCCCGGTGCTCGGATCCATCACCTGAACGAAGCGCCCGTGCTTGCTCCAGACGATGAGAAAGTGCGTCATCGCATTCGGCAGACGGGCGACGACGAGCGCCGGCAGGGCTTGCGCTTCCGCCAGTAGGAGATGGTCGGCGGGAATCATGATCTGCTCGGCGTCCAAACCGAGTTGGATCGCGACCTGCTCGATGGTGTCAATCGAGGTGCCGTCTACCTCCGTCTGGCACGCCTCACGCAGCCGGCCGTAGCTGGCCGAGATGCCGTAGCCCTCCAGCAGCGCCTTGAGCGACGCCGGCCCGCAGTCCATCTCGGAGGTCTGCACGACTTCAGGAACGAAAAAGCGCGGCTTGGTCGGCATAGTGTTTTGGTCGCGGATCAGAACCACTTACTGCGCGCCTGCGAACTGACCGCTCGCGCGGACGAGTAACGTCAACGGCGAAATGCGCTCAATCTCGATCTTGACTTCTCCGCGCGATACGTCTTTCGGCAAGCGGCCAGAGAGGAGCGCGACTTTGACCGTGTCCGGCGCCAAATGGTTCTGTGTGCGACTGGGGGTGTCTGCGACCATGGCGGACAAGGTTTGCGGCGGTTGGTTGGAGTCGGCCGGCAGGGTCAAGGTCGCGGGCTGGCCGGGGCGGAGGCGCGCAATCGTTCCTTCCGAAAAGCGGACGATGAGCGAGCCGTCACGCGTGACTTGCCAATCCTGGCTGGTCTCGTAGCGCGCGACGGGCGCGAACACCAGCCACGCCAGCCACGCCAGCGTCAAGATGCTGGTGATGATGAGCGCGGCCAACGAGGGGCGAAATGAATCGCTATGCAGCGAGCGCAGCGAGCGTGAAAAAGAGAGTGACATGGCTCCCTGGTGCGGCGTTATGTTGCCGGTCGAGACCTGTCAGGTTTCGCGCCACCGCTTTGCTTCCGGGCGCCTCGCAAAACCTGACAGGTCTTATCTCGCGTGAAGTGCGCTTACAGTTTCGGCGGCCCAAACGGCCACCACTTCAATGTGCCCACCGTTTCTTGTACACCGGGATTGTTCGCCAGCGCCTGCGCCTGTTGGGCGATTCCTTGCGCGGCGGTACTCAGCGTGTTCCCGGCAGTGGCAAACGCGGACTGGACGCTCTGCCAGGCCTCATCCAACGCAACGCCGACCCTGAGATCAGTTTGGACTTTCATGCGGCAGCTCCTTGTGTGGCTAATGTCATCACGGGCGCGGGTGGGGCCGCCGGCGCCGGGGCGACCGGGGCTGGCGGCGCGACCGGGGCGCCCGCAACGACTTGCCGTAAAGCAACGCGCAGCGCGTCGCGGTTCTCATCGGCGATCTTGCGGATGGCAGCGGTCGCGTGCGCCTTGCGTTCCTTCTCGGATGCCAGGTATTGGTCGGGCGAGATGGTTACGGCCCCGCTCTGAATCAGGCTCCCGAGGAGTTGCTGCCCGAAAGCCTTGTGCCGGTTGGGCCGGGCCTGCCAGGCCTGGTACGCCAGGAAGCCCTTCACGTCCTGCTGGACGCTGTCGGCGCGCCACGTGGTCAGGCTGTACAGCAGGATGGTGTCTTCCACGGCCCGTTTGAGTTCCGGCTCGCGGCCCACCTGCGCATCGGTCAGCCAGGCGAGGTTGAAGTTGAGTGACTCGCAAAAACGCGCGACCTTCTTGGTGAACTGCTCCAGCTCCTTTTGCGACAGCCCGTTCAGCCAGGCGGCAAACCCGTCCGCAGACGCGGGCAGGGTGTTGTACAACTCGGCGCGGCTGCCGGGCGCAGCTTCTGCGACCCATTGCTTGAACTGCTGCGCCAGGTCATGCGTGTGGCTGCGGAATCTGAGCCGCCCGCGCAAGCCCTGGTACATCTGCCCCGCTTTGGCCGAGGCTTGCTTGGAGGCCTGGTTCGCCTTGCCCGACCACACGGCGGTGTCCGGCGGTTTCGGCGCCCATTTCGGTTTGAGGACGAACCAGAGGACGGCGACGATCAAGACTGCGAGAAGAATGTACATTGCTGGGTTCCTTTCCTGATCTCATGTGTGCGCAGAACGATCTGCGCGCCTGTTGCTGGATCTTGCGACTGAATATCTCGCGCTGCGATCACCCCCTTCTCCTGGTAAAGGCCCGTGGGGCAACACGTCCCGCCCCTGCACTCATGGCGCTGGCGTGGGTGTGCCGGTCGGCGCCAGGCGAGCCGATTGGGTTGCGGCCGGGGTTGGCGTGCCGGTTGGTATGCCCACGGGCGTGCCGGTCGGCGTCAAGGCGGCGGCGCCCGGCGCGGTCAACGTTGTCGTGACGGCGGCGCCGGCTTGCACGCCCCACGGACGATTGGCCCCCGCCATCGCGACGATTTCTGGCTCAGGCAGCGCACGGAAGTAGAGACTCACCTCGTCCACTTGACCGGTGAAGAACGATGTCCAGGCCCCGTCGTCGTTGTCGCGGCCGATTTCGAGCGCCCGTCTACCATAACCAATCACAAAGCCACGCTCGGCGCTTTGTGTCGCCACTGGCCGTCCATAGAGATACAGTGTACCCTTTCCGCTGGCCTCGTCAAAACTGAAAGCGATATGATACCATGCGCCGGACGCGGGGGTCCAGGTGTAGGCAACGGTGGCGCCAAATGCATCCGCTGCGCCCACGACGCCCTGTAATTGACGCGCGCCCGCGTCGTAACGCAATTGGTAGGAGTCATAGATTTCGGCGCCAACCGGTTTGGCGATCAACGACTGATCGGTCGTTGGCGGCGTCTGCCAGCGGAACCAGCCGACGATGGTGAACGATGCTGGCCGCAGCGAGACCGAGTCTGTGATGCTCACTGAACGATTGACGCCATCGAATTTTAGGGCATAACGGTTGCCGGCGACCGGCGCCAGCGCCACGACCTCCCAAGCTGGATCGTTCACCAGGACGCCCGTATTTTTCTGACCCGACGAATCGTTCACGATCGTGCCCGTGCCTTCGTCGAACGCCCAGTAACCGGCCAATGGGACGACCGGCGTGGCGGTCGCCGTCGCGGTGGCGGTCGGCGTCGCGGTGGCGAGCGGCGTGGGGGTGCGGGTCGGCGTGCTCGTCGGTCGGGGCGTCTGGGTGGGGGTGCGGGTCGGCGTCGCGTTTGGCACACTGGGGTCGAAGCCCGTGGGCCAGACTGACTTCTGATCCATGGTGGTCGCGGCCAGACTGACGGCCTGGTCTACATATTGTCCATTGATTTCCACCATGTCGCGCAGGGTCGCGCCGGCCAGGTTCGCGCCGCGCAAATCGGCCCCGCTGAATATCGCGCCCGCCGCGTAGGCGCCATCCCAAGTCGTGTTGTCCAGAGCCGCGCCATCCAGCCGCGCCGCCAGCCAGACCTGCACTTTGTTAGTTTTGTCCACGCCGCTCAGAACCGCACGCCGAAAGTTGGCGTTCGAGAGCACCGCGCCGCCCAAAAAAGCATTGGCCAGAAAGGCGCGTTCGAGATTGGCGCCGGTCATCTGGGTGCCGCTCAAGTCGGTGTTGCGCAGATTCGCGCCGCTCAGGTCCGCCTCCCGCAGATCCGCGCCATACAAAAGGGCATCTTCGAGATTGGCGCCGCTTAGCCGCACCCCGTTCATCTTGGCCGCTGAAAAGTCGGCGCCGACCAGGGTCGCACCCGATAAGTTTGCCGCACGTAAGTCGGCGCCCCCCAGCCGGGCCTTCGTCAGGTTGATGCCACTCAACTCGGCGCCGCGCAAGTCCGCGCCGCGTAAGTCCGCGCCGATCATTTGGTTGCCGGCCAGCCGCGCTTCCTGCAAATCTACACCGACCAGCCGCGTCCGGTTCAAGATCGCGGCGATCAGTTTGGTGTCCTTGAGCGGCACGCGCGTCAGGATCGCGTCGGTCAGGTCTGCGCCCTGCAAATCTGCTCCCCCCAGGTCCACGCCAATCAGCCGTGCGTTCTTCAGGTCCGCGCCGATCAGGATCGCGCCGTGCAGGTTGGCGCCATCCAGAATCGCGTCGCTTAGATCAGCGCCGTTCATATCGGCCCGCGAGAGGTCGGCCCCGTTCAGATTCGAACGACTGAGATTGGCCTTGTTGAGCGCGGCGCCGCTGAAATTGGCCCTGGTCAGGCGGCGCGCACTCAGGTTCTCGCCGCTACACCTGGGCGGACATTCGTTCGCTGTCGTCGTCGCGCAACCCGCCAGAGTGGTCGCCAGGGTGACGACGATTACCCCCCACATGATTCGACGTAGATGACCGGGCATTTCTGCTCCTCTAATCGCCAATCCGCAATCTGCTCAATCCTGTCGGCTTGCTTCGGATGGCACTTGGAACCCCTCTGGCCAGCGCGTGGCGGCGTTGTAACGTGCGCCCTTCAGGTTCGTGTTCTGATTGAGCGGGGCGCGCTTCGCCGCGTTCAGTTCCTTGATCTTCGGATCGGTCGCGGTAAAGCCCAGGTCGAATGTCTCAGAATAGACGAGCACCGCGCCGGTGAGATCCGCGCCGCGCAAGTCCGCGCCGTTCAAGTGTGCGCCCACCAGCATGGCCCCGCGTAACTGCGCCTGACTCAAGATGGTTCCCGCCAGATTCGCGCCGTAGAGGCTGGCGCCGTTGAGATTCGCGCCGGTCAAGTTGGCGCTGCCCAGGTCGGTCAGATTCAGCCACGCGCCGGCCAGGTTGCTTTTCTCCAGCAGCGCGCCAGAAAGATCTGCTCCGCTCAAGGAGTCGCCGCTGAGGTTGCTGCCGCTCAATTTCGCGGCGCTGAGCCGTGCGCCCGAAAACTCGACGCCGGCCAGGTTGCTGTTGCTCAGGTCAATCCCGTTCATCATGGCGTTCGCCACGTCAGCGCCGCCCAAAATCGCCCCTTCGAGTTTTGCACCGGTCAGGTTGGCATCGGTCAGATCGGCCCCGCTCAGATTCGCGCCCTGCAAATCCGCGTTGCCGAGATTGGCCTTTTGCAGGTCGGCGCCGATCAGCAGCGCACCGGTCAAGCGCGCGTCGCGCAGATTGGCTTGCGCCAGGACCGCGCCCGAGAGATCCGCCCCCGCCAGTTGTGCGCCGCTCAACTGCGTTTTAGACATCCTGGCTTCGGTCAAAATCGCGCGATCCAGTTTGGCGCCGTCGAGATTTTTGCCGGCCAGATTCGCATTGATGCAAGCCGGCGGGCAACCGGTCGGAAGCGGCAAAGCGCACGCGCCGAGGAGGAGGCCGCCGAGCCACAAGGTGATGAACAACGCGGCTCCGCGCAATGACGCTCGTGTTGTGGGCAGGCTGAAAAGTTGGCGCATTGTCACCCCTCCCTCACGGCCCCGGCGCCGGTGTGGGCCGCGGGCCGGCCGGCATCGGCGGCGTCGCCAACGTCGGCGTGAGCGGCGCGGTCGTCCCCAGGGTCGGCGTGAGCGGCGCGGTCGGCTCTTCCAACGTGGGCAGTGGCAGGATGTAGGGCGCGTTGCTGGGCACCAACATCACCCGAATCGCGGGCGAAAGTTTTTGGATGTACTCATACGTCAGCAGGTTTTTGTCCTTGGCGAGCGCCTGGGCGATCAATGTCAGGGCTTCTGTCTGCGCGGCCGCCCGCGTGCGGATCGCTTCGGCCGCGCCTTGCGCCTGTATGCGCGTGGCATCCGCCTCGCCTTGCGCCAGCTTGCGCACCCCTTCGGCCTGATATTCGGCCTGCGTTTTTGCCTGCAAGGCAACCTGCTTTTGCTCGACAGAGGCGGCATATTCCGGCGAGAACGCGATGTTGCGGAGGATGAAGCGGTCAAGGATCAGCCCTTTTTCCTTAAGGGCCGCGCGCACCTGGGCGTCCAGATCGCGCTCCAGATCCAGACGCTTGGAGCTGTTCACCTCATCCACCTTGTATTGTGAAACCTGCGTCCGGACGAGGCCACGCACGACGGGCCGGATGAAATCCTCGATGTAGCGTCCCTGCCATTCGACGTGGATGCGGATCACTTCTTCGGCATCAATCTGGAAGATGGTCGAACTGTCGAGCGAGACCTCTTGCCCGTCCGAGGTGCGCGCCAGGATCGAATCGTCGCCGGGTTTTTCACCCTCCGTTGGCTTGGACGCCATCGTGTAGGTCTGCCAGTAGATCGGATAAAGCTTGACGTCTTCGGCCAATGGCGCCAGGAAGCGCAGGCCGGAGCGCAAGGGCCGGTCGCGATAGCCGTCCGGCGAGACGAGCGAGATGACCACGCCGACTTGTTGCGGCTCGACGAAGATGATGCTGGCGCGGAGCAGCGTGATCGCGATCGCGACGATCAGCAGCACCAGGGTGGTGCGCGTGAGCAAGCCGCGCAGCGCGACTCCCAGGCCGCGCAGGCGCACGGTGCGCCAGAGATACAGAATCACCCCAACCGCAAAAATGATCCAGATAGCCCAGGTCAGAAAGGTCAAGGACTGTTGTAGTAACATGGTCTCTTCCTATGGATGCGCGATCACGATCAGCGTCGGCGCGCGCCGAAGCACGCACCGCAACGCCACGGCCAGAGTTTCCGGGTCGAGCGCGGCGAAGCTCTCGTCCAGGATCATCAGATCGGCGCCTTGCAGCAGTGCGCGCGCGATATACAGCCGGCTGCGCTCGCCGTGCGACAACTGCCAGCCACTTTCGCCAACCATTTGTTGCAGCCCAGCGGGCATCCGGCCAATCACATCCCCCAGGCCCAGCTCGCGGCAGATTTCCTCGGCCTCCGCCAAATCCGCCTGGGTCGGCGGCCAGCGCCGCCCCAGCAACAGATTGAAGGCGAACGTCTCGGTGAAGACGTGGTTCTCGTGAAACTGCGGCGCGACCGCGATCCGGCGCCGCCAGGCCTCCGCGCCGAGGCTCGGACGATCATACCCCCACAAGAGCAACAACCCCGACTCGGGGGCGCGCAAGCCTGCCAGCACCGCGGCCAGGGACGATTTGCCGCCGCCCGATGGCCCTTCGAGGAGGAGTCGCTCCCCCCGCCGCACCTGCAAGCTGCACCGATCCAGGACGGGGTGGCCGTGCGGGCGGTAACGGAACGTAATCTCGTTGGCCATGAGGAGCGGTGGCTGGGCAGATTCGCCGGCTGGCTGGGCTTGCGCCGGCAGCATGATCGACGCGACATCTTCACGCCGCGTCACCGCGTTGAAAAGCGGCGCGACCTGATCCCACCCCTGCGTGACCGCGACGACGTTGTGGACGCCGGCGACGATGCTGGTCAACGCCTGCAGCGCCAGGAAGATGCCACCGAGGCCGATCGCCAACTGCGCCGGTGTCGGCGCGGCGGTGAGGAATGGCGCCGCGATGCCGGCCAGCCCGGCGATCATCCAGGCACGCGGAATCGCGGCGAGGAAGGCGCCGGCGCGGTCCACGTTTTCCGAAAGGCGCAAATAGCGATCGAGGTCGCGATCCTCTTCCACGTGCCAGGCGAGGGCGTCTTCCTGCGCCAGTCGCGTGCGATGCCCCATCATGCGCTCGACCAGGTCGTTGGTCATCCCGCGATAGGCAGTAATCCAAGCGCGGTTCGTCCGCCAATAGCGCCAGCCAAGAAACAGCGTGAGGAGCGCCCACAAGACGAGCAGCAGCGCGTGCATCCAGCCGCCAATGCCGGTCGCCAAGACCCCCACGGCTATCAAGAGTTGCGTCAGCGAAACGATCGCGCTCAGCCCGCCGCCGAGCGCCAGCAGTTCGATGGCATCGGTTTCCAGGATGCGACCGAGGAATTGCCCCAGCCCCTGATGGCGAATCTCATCGGGCTGGAGTTTCAAGGTGCCGTAGAGCAAACGCGCTTTGAAGATGCTGCTCAAACCGGTCGCGAGTTGCCCCTGGGCGTGGGTTATGAGCAATTGCAACGGGATACCGGTGAACAGAAGCAGCGCCCACGCCCATAACCAGGCCGAATCGAAATCTCCCTTGAATACGCTGCGCCCGATAATCAACCAAGTGACGAGCACCAACACCTGGCGAATCAGATCACCACCGACAATCGCGAGCAGCGGCTGCACTAGTCGCGCCTGCCGCGCGTGCTGCCACACACTCGCCGCCGGCGAGAGGCGCAGCAGCCAGCCACCCTCCAGCCGCGCGGCGCTCAACTGCTCCGCCAGGATCGTCGTAGCCACGCGCGCGCGCTGTGCGGCCGCGACCCCGGCGCGATCCAACAACGCATCAAGCAGCGGGCGTCGCGCCGCTTCGAGCGGCGCGCAGAACGCGCGGCCGAGGGCGCGCGCCGAAACGCGCTGCTCGGAGAAATCGGGCGCCAGGAGTGTGACGCGTTCGTTGCGGCTTTTCAAGACCGCCAGGAAGCCTGAGCTTTGGTGGGCGGCGCCAGGGGGCAAATACAAAATCGCCGGCGCGACGCGGCGCACGAAGCGGTCAGCATCCGCGTATGTAGATTCGACCGGCTCGGCCTCGATGCCCAAGTGGCTCGCGACTAAATTGACCCACTGCGCCAGCGCCGCGGGGTCGGTGGTCCGCAGATCGGCCGGCGGTACGGGCAATCGCACGGGCTGCGGCAAGAGCCGCGCCTTACGGGCCAGCAATTCCATCGCTTCGCCGAGGCGTGTGACATCCCACGCCAACGTCTCAATGCTTGTCTTCACTCGTGCGCGCCCTTCATCTGCATAGATAGCCTGGTGGGCCGCTTTTCAATAAGTCTTGGGGTCCTCCCGCCAGCGTCAGGCGCTACTGCCAAAGCATTTCATCATCTTGACGAAGTCAGCCAACTTAATCGTTATGGTGTCCGCTGCCTCGGCCGTTGAAGGCGCCGTCGGCGCCATCGGTGATGGATTCGCTTCTTCAGCGCCCGCGCGCACGCCGGTGCGGACGGTGAGCGCCTGGCGCTTGCGCGCGGCTTCTTGCGGGACGCGTTCGAATGGTGCGGTGTGTTCCATTGCTTGTGCCTCTATATGAATTTGGGATTTGTGCGCCGGTGATCGACCCGGGCTTCCAGACGTTCAAGCAGTGCTACGATCAAGCAGGGCGTTGCCGTTTCAAGAAGGGCCATACGAGAAACGATTTCATCACCCGACCCGACGAGGCACTGGGTGCAAGTATAGCATTGATCATAGGGGGCGTCAAGAAGCGTCTATGTTTATCAGTGATTTTTCGTCAGGCGCAAATGACTTGCGGTGGTAGGGATACTAAGATGTATAGGTTTCTTGGATGACTTCTGGCCTGTTGTTGACAGCTTTCCGCCAGAGTGCTATAGTGCCGTTCACATCGCTCATGCTCACACCGTCTATGAAGGAGCCGCCCATGAAGAGCCAAACTACGGCTAAGCGCAGCACCGCCGGTCTGAAAGTGCGCACTGATCTTCGCGCCGGCAGCTACTATGCGCAGGCGACGGAGTTTGTGCAACAGACGCATCTGGCGCGTGAGGGCACGGCGCTGTTGACCGAGCTACGCGCGCGGCTTGCGGCGCTAGACGATCGTTATCAGAATTGGGTCTACGCACACATTGACCCGTTTTTTGGCCAGCGACGCCAGGAACAGCAGCGCGACCTGCAAGGCGACCGGGTTCTGCAATTGAGTACGCCGCAGAAACAAGCCAACTACTCACTGGCCTTGGGCGTGGTCGGCCTGGGGTTGGCCGGCATCGCCAGCCTGCTGGGAATATCCATGGGGCTTTTCTCGATCGCTGTCGGGATCTTCATTATGACGCCTATGGTGAAGATCGGTTATAAGATGGCGGTGCATGATCGGAAGTTCAGCACCTTGCATCTCATGCTGTTATATTTTGCCGGCATGTGGTTTGGAGGCTATCTGGTCATTGGCGCGTTCGGTCTGATTCTGATGGCCTTTGCGCGCAAGGTCAAGATGCTCAGCGAGTCCACTGCCCAGGATCAAATCGCGAACATCTTTGGCAAACAGCCGCGCCGGGCCTGGATGCTGGTGAATGGGGTGGAGACCGAAGTTCCGATCGAGCAAGTTGAGGTCGGCGATGTGCTTGTGATGGATGTCGGCCAGATGATCCCCGTGGACGGGGTCATCGTGGAAGGGGCGGCGTCCATTGATCAACACATGTTGACTGGGGAAGCGCAGCCGGTGGAACTGGGTGTGGGCGACAATGTGCTGGCCGCCACCATCGTGCTGTCGGGGCGCATTTCCGTGCGCGTCGAGCGGGCCGGGACCGAAACTACGGCGACCCAAATCGGGGAGATCCTCAACCGCACGACTCGCTATCGCTCTTCGATGGAAGAGAAAGCGGCGAAATTTGCCGACCGCTCGCTAGTCCCCATGCTCGTTGGCTGCGGCGTTGGTTTTCTCACGGCCGGCCCGCTCGGCGCGGTCGCCATCCTGGGCTGCAACTTCACCATGAGCATGATGGGCCTGACCCCGCTGACCCTGCTGAATTTCCTCAATTACAGCTCACATCATGGCATCCTGGTGAAGGATGGGGACGCGCTGGAAAAGCTGCAAACGGTAGATACGATGGTGTTCGACAAGACCGGCACGCTGACCATCGAGCAGCCCCACCTGGTGCAGATTCATCGCTGCGCCGACCTGACGGAGGTAGAAATTTTGCGTCTGGCCGCGGCCGCAGAACACCGCCAGACCCATCCGGTCGCTCGGGCCATCCTGGCGGCCGCGGCTGAGCAGCAGGTCGCCATCCCCAAAGTGGAAGACGCGCATTACGAAGTCGGCTACGGCATCAAGGTTCAGGTGATCGGTGAACCGGACGCCCAACACCCCACGCCCAACACGCTGCCGGTGCGTGTAGGGAGCTGGCGTTTCATGGAGCTGGAGGCGGTGGTCATCCCCGCATCCATGCAGACCTTGATTGCCGCCTGTCAGGATCAAGGCCACTCCCTGGTCTTTGTGGCGACCGATGCAGGTTTGGTGGGCGCGTTGGAGTTGCGGACGACCGTGCGGGCCGAGGCGCAACAGGTGATGGACACCTTGCGCGCCATGGGCAAGAAGCTCTACATCATTTCCGGCGATCAAGAAGCGCCGACGCAAGCCCTGGCCGCCGAACTGGGCATGGATGGCTACTTCGCCAATACCCTGCCGGAACGCAAGGCCGATCTGGTGGCCCAACTCAAAGCGGAAGGCCGCTCGGTCTGCTTCATCGGTGATGGCATCAATGACGCCATTGCGCTGAAAAAGGCCGACGTGTCGGTCTCTTTGCGTGGGGCCACGACCGCCGCCACCGATACCGCCCAGGTGGTGTTGATGGATGCCGATCTGGGCCAGTTGGTCACCCTCGTTACGCTGGTGGATGAACTGCACAAGAACCTCAACTTGAATCTGAAAATCGCCGGAGCGTTAAGCCTGGTCAGCGCGGGCGGCGTCCTCTTCCTCCATGCCGGCTTTGTCATTGTCGAAGTCCTGTTCGCCGGTCAACTTATGACCGGTGTCGGTATTGCGTCCATGCCGTTGCTCAAACAACAGGGCATGAAAGATTGATCTTTTTGGCGACCGTTGTCTGTGGCGATCGCATTCAATATCAACGATCTTGACCGGGGAGGGTCAAAATGAGACATTGGCAGTTACCCATCACGTTATTGTTCCTTCTGAGTTTGTTGGTTTCCTGCGGCGCGCCGGCTACGCCGGCGGTCGCGCCGACAATCGCGCCAGCGGTCGCCGTTCCGGCGACCGTGGCTCCGGCGACTGCGGTTCCCGCGACCGCCGTTCCGGCGACCGCTGTTCCCGCGACC
>CAZYHE010000010.1:0-7980 GCA_964647225.1 uncultured Anaerolineales bacterium | reverse complement strand
TCCGGCGACTGCGGTTCCCGCGACCGCCGTTCCGGCGACCGCTGTTCCCGCGACCGCGGCTCCTGCCGCACGAACGCGTTTGGTCGCCGCGGCGCCCCAGATAACGGATATTCTGGATGCGCATCAAACCTATGGCGGCAGCATGTTGGATATGGAACAGATCGGCCAGGCCCTGATGCGCATTGACAGCGCGACCGGCGCGTTGATTCCCGATCTGGTCAAAAGTTGGTCTTTTTCAGACGATGGCAAGATTTTGACCATCGTCCTACCGGCAGGCGCCAAATTCTCGAACGGGGATCCGCTGGATGCCCAGTCGTTGAAAGATTCCTGGCTGCGTTATAAAGAGATCAGCCCATTTGGTTCCGACCTGGAAGCGTTGGTTGACATGAAAGTTGTAGATGCCACCAAGGTTGAGGCCATATTCAACGCCCCGCCGGCGCATCTCTTTTCCGTGTTGGAGACCAGCTATGGCGGCCCGTGGGATATCGCGGTGGCCAAGAAGGTGGGCAACCCGGCATTTGCGATCGCCCCGATCGCCAGCGGCCCCTTCGCCGTCAAGAAATTTACGCCGACAAGTGATCTTTTGTTGGCGCGCAACGACAACTATCAGACAAGTTTGCCGTTTGTCAAGAACAAAGGCCCGCTGCATTTGACTGAAATGCAAGTGCGCGCCATCCCAGAGGACACGACCCTGGCCGGTGAATTGGAGACCGGTGCAATTGATCTGGTCTTGAATATGCCGGCTTCCCCCATCGAGCGCCTGCGGGCCAACCCCAACATTCAATGGTTTGAGTCGGCCACGCCCGGCTACACCGGGCTGGTGATGAGCCATCAGCATCCTCTGTTCAGCGATGTGCGGGTGCGCCAGGCCATCGCCCAGGCCGTGGATCGGGTCGCGCTGGCGAAAGTACTGGGGCCGGTGGCGGCTCCCCAGTATGCCTTTGTCAACAAGGCCATGATCGCCTACAGCCCGGAAGCGGATGCGTATGCCCAGCAGCGTTTTGCCTATGATGTCAAGGCGGCCAAGGCGGCCCTGGCGGCCGTCGGTTGGGCCGACGGCAACGGCGACGGCATTGTCGAGAAGAATGGAAAGCCCTTTGCGGTGGAATTGGTTATCAGCAACGCTGCGGCGAATACCTTAGTCGCCCAGGTGCTGCAAACCCAGTTGAAGGCGATCGGTATTGATATCAAGATCGTCGCGTTGGACCCGAAGGCGCAACGCGAGGCGATAGGCGCGGGTAAATTCGATCTGACCCTTGACGTCATCGGCTGGCGTGATCCCGATATCTTCGCGCTGGCCTTCGCGGCCGACTTCTGGAACTTCGCCAAGTACAACAACCCGACCTCGGTGCAGAAGCTGGGCGCCGCACGCCAAATCCTGGACCCGGCAAAGCGCAGCGCCGCCTATGCCGAATTGCAGAAAATCTGGACCGATGATGTGGTCGAAATCCCGCTCTGGCAGAACAAACGCTTTACGGCCGCCCGCACCTGGGTCAAGGGGCTGATCGTTGACCCCACGACCGGTCAGGTCTTCTTGAATGATGTGACGATCGCACCGTAAGATCGCGCTCCGTTGCGGACTGCTCTGATATCGCTGCCGATGCGCATGACGCCGGCAGCGATATCGCGGAGATGGCCGGCGAGTTGATTTCGTGAGAGGTAATCCGTGCGGGAATACCTGGCCCAGCGCGTGCTTCTATCCATCCCGGTGGTATTGGGGGTATCGCTGCTTGTCTTTGCGGTCCTCTTTCTGACGCCGGGCGACCCCGTGCGCACCATGGCGGGCTTGCGCGCGTCCGAGGAACGGGTGCAGGAGATTCGGGCGCAACTGGGGCTGGATCGGCCCCTGCTCGAACAATATCTGCGCTGGCTGGGGCGCGCCGTGCAGGGGGATCTGGGTATCTCCATTGCGGCCAAGCGGCCGGTCATCCAATTGATCGGGGAGCAGATGCCCTTCACGCTGCGCCTCACGCTGGTGGCATTTGCCTTGGGCGCCCTGGCCGGCATCGGCCTGGGGGTGTTGGCGGCCGTCAAGCAGCACACTTGGCTGGATGCGCTGATCACCTATCTGTCCATCTTTTGGTTTTCCATGCCCAGCTTCTGGCTGGGCCTGATGTTTGTGCTCATCTTTGGGCTGTGGCTGCGCTGGACGCCCCTTTCCGGTTATCAGGGCAAGGGCGCGCTCATCTTACCGGTGCTGACCCTGGCCCTGCCGCAGATGGGATCGTTGGCGCGCCTGGTGCGCAACGAGATGCTGGAGGTGTTGCACGAAGACTACATCAGAACCGCCCAGGCGAAGGGCCAACGACCGATTTGGATCTTCTTTCGCCACGCGCTGCCCAACGCGCTGATTCCGGTGGTGGTCTTGCTCTCCCTCAGCCTGCCGTGGCTGCTGGGCGGCGCGGTGATCGTCGAGACGATCTTTGCCTGGCCCGGCATCGGGCGGCTGATGTATCAGGCGCTGACGCAGAAAGATTTCCCGGTGGTGCAAGGTGTTTTGTTGATCATCGCCGCCAGCACCGTGGTCGCCAACTTGCTCGGCGATATCATGACGGCGCTGCTCGATCCCAGGATTAGACGCGCATGACGACGTCACACAATCCTGCGGCCGCGCCCACCGGATCACCCGCGCCGCGCGATCGGGCGGCGCGGCGCGGCGACCTGGGCGTGACGGACATGCCCGCGGCCCGGCAATGGCAAATTGACCTGCGGCGGTTGTGGCGCCACCGTGCGGCCATGGTGGGGTTGGTGATCATTCTGGCAATCGCCACGGCCGCGCTGCTGGCGCCGCGCCTGGCGCCCTATCCTTACGATGAACAGCATCTCGATTCCATCCGCGTCGCGCCCGGCGGCCAGTTCCTTTTGGGCACCGACAGCCTGGGTCGCGACCTGCTGAGCCGCCTATTGTATGGCGCCCGCATCGCGTTACTGATCGCCTTAATCGTGGTCGTCATCGAGGTGGTAGTCGGGGTGCCGTTGGGCATGGTGGCGGGCTACTTTGGCGGACGGCTCGATGTCGCCATCGGCATCTTGACAGACATCGTTTGGGCCTTCCCCCCGCTGGTCTTGGCCCTGGCGGTGATCGCGGCCGTGGGGGCCGGCTTGTTCCAGGCGGTCGTTGCCATTGCCCTGGTCAGTTGGGTGCCCTTCGCCCGCGTCACGCGGGCCAAAATCATGTCCCTGCGGCAGCGGGAATATGTGCTGGCCAGCACGGCCATTGGCTCTACCCCGGCGCACATCCTGCGCCGGCACATCCTGCCCAACATCCTCACCACGATTCTGGTGCTGGTGACATTGACTTTGCCCGGCGCGCTGCTGGCCGCGGCGGCGCTCAGTTTTCTTGGTTTTGGCGTGCAGCCGCCCACACCGGAGTGGGGGGCCATGCTCAATGATGGCCGCAACTACATGCAAGGCGCGCCGTGGATTTCGACCTTTCCCGGACTGGCGATCCTGCTGACCGTCATGGGCTTCAACCTCTTGAGTGATGGCGTCCGAGACGTATTCGATCCGAAACAAACATAAGTCCAGGTAACCGTGACAAGGGAATTCCAGGTCTTTCGTTGCATCATCATCGGCGCAGGCTCACTGCCGCAGCAGTGCGGCGAGCTTCTGCTTCGTCAAGGCCATACCGTTGCGGCGGTTGTCGCGGCGGATTCGGCGCTGCAGAGTTGGGCGCGCCAGCGGGGACTGCCCACCTGTGCGGAGTTCGCGGCTTTGCCGGAGTTGCTGGGCGGCCGGCCGGTTGATTTCCTCTTTAGCATCAGCAATCCGCGCATCATTCCGGCGACTGTGCGCGCGCTGCCGACGCGCTGCGCCATCAACTATCACGATGCCCTGCTGCCCCGCTACGCCGGCGCCTATGCGACCTCCTGGGCGCTGCTGCATGGCGAGGGACGACATGGCATCACCTGGCATGTCATGACGGGGCAGGTTGACGGCGGCGACATCCTCAAACAACGCGTGGTGCCGATAGACCCGCAAGAGACGGCGCTGACGCTCAACGGCAAATGTTTCGAGGCCGCGATCGCGGCCTTTGCCGACCTGATTGATGATTTGGCGCACGATGATGTGACGCCGGCCCCGCAGAACTTGCGCGAGCGCAGCTATTTTGGCCTTCACAAACGACCGGCCAACGGCGCCGTCATTGACTGGCTGCAGCCCGCGGAAGCGATTGACGCTCTGTGCCGCGCCTTGACTTTCGGCCCCTATCCGAACCCCCTGGCGACGCCCAAACTGCTCCTGGGCGATGATTTGTTTGTCGTGGCCGCCGGCGAAATGGGCGAGCCGAGCAGCGCGCCGCCGGGGACGCTCGTGCGGCTGTCCGCCGATGCCCTGCACATCGCGACGGCGACGCGCACGCTGATCATCAAGAAGCTGCTGACCCTGGACGGCGAGGCGACGTCCATCGGGGCGCTGGCGCAGGACCATGGCCTGGCGGTCGGGCAAGTGCTGCCGGTGCTTCCGCCGCAGGTGGCCGCCCGGCTCACGGCCCAAAACCACCAGTTCTGCCCGCATGAGCCATTCTGGGCCGACCGCCTGCGCGATCTCGCGTTGCTTGATTTGCCCTATCGTCCGCCAGCGCCGTTGGCCGCTGCCCCCGCAAATGCGGTAGGAGTGCCGCTGCCGATCTCGGCGGAGGTGCGTGCGTTTCTGAAGTCGCAAGGATGGGACTTTGCGGAGTTTGGCGCGGCCCTCTTTGCGCTTTATCTGAGCCGGATCAGCCAAACCGCCGCTTTCGATCTGGCCTTTGCATCGGAAGAATTGGCGGCGACGACGCAAGAGACACAGGGCTTCTTCGCGGCGCAGACGCCCCTGCGCGTGTCAGGCGATCTGGCGGCGCCGTTTGCGCAATTCTATCGAGCGTTGGCGGCCGAAATGGCGCGCGTGCGCCAAAAAGGCAGCTATGCCCGTGACCTGGTGCTCCGCGATCCCCAGCTCAAGGATGCGCCGCAGGTGCGGGCGTTTCGCACGTCTGCCATTGCCATCGTTGAGGCGACGGCCCCGCCGGGTGGTTCAGCTTCCGGCCGGCCACTGGCGCTCTATCTTGATCCGCGCCAGCCGGCGGCGACGCTCTGTTTCGACCCTGCCCAACTCGACGCGGCCGCCATGCCGCGGATGATCGGTCAGCTCCAGGCGCTGATGGCCGCCGTGATCGCTGATCCGACAACGCCATGCCGGCACTTGCCCATCTTGACCGCGGCTGAGCGCCAGCAACTCCTCGTCGAGTGGAACAACACCGGGGTTGCCTATGCGCACGACAAATGCATCCACGATCTGTTCGATGAACAGGTTGAACGGACGCCCGACCATGTCGCGGTGATTTCCGTGGCCGCGCCAAAGCCGGTGGCGGGCGACGATCACGCGCCGGAGCGTGGGGACGCCGATTTCGACCGCCCCGCCCTCACCTATCGTGAATTGCAGGCACGTGTCAACCAACTGGCCCACTATCTGCAATCGTTAGGCGTCGGGGGAGCGCTGGGCGCAGAGACGCCGGTGGCGGTCTGTCTCGAGCGTTCCAGCGCGATGGCCGTCAGCTTTCTGGCGATCCTGAAAGCCGGCGGCGCTTATCTGCCCCTCGACCCGGCCTATCCGCCGGAACGGCTGGCGTTCATGCTGCAAGACGCCAACGCGCCCGTGCTGTTGACGCAAAGTAAGCTCTTGGCCGCCCTGCCGGAACACCGGGCCACGGCGGTCTGTCTCGATACGGCGTGGCCCCGGGTGGCCGCCATGCCCCGCCACGCCCCGGCGGCGTCCGGCTCGGCCGATCATCTGGCCTACATTATCTACACTTCAGGTTCGACCGGACGCCCCAAGGGGGTGCTGCTGGAGCATGGCGGGCTGTGCAACATGACCCAGGCACAAATCCGCCTCTTTGGGCTTCAAGGGGGGCATCGGCTGCTCCAGTTTGTCTCGCCCGGCTTCGATGTTGCGGTCTCCGATCTGGTGATTGCGCTCTGTTCCGGCGCGACCCTGGTGATGGCGCCCAATGACCGGCTCATGATCGGCGCGCCCCTCACCCAGACGCTTCAGGAAGCCGCGATTACCCATGCCGAGCTGCCGCCCGCCGCCCTGGGAACCCTCGATCCGGCGGCATTGCCCCACCTGCGCACCATCATCACCGGCGGCGAGGTCTGCCCGGCGGATGTCGTCGTGCGCTGGTCACAGGGGCGCGCCTTCTTCAACGTCTACGGCCCCACCGAGGCCACCAATGCCAACACAGCCAGGGATTGTCGTGATTACAAGCCCGGTTTCCCCGGCCAATCGCCGACGATCGGGCGCCCCCTCGACAACAAACGCATCTACATCCTGGACGCGCATCTGCAACCCCTGCCCATCGGCGCCGCGGGCGAGTTGCACATCGGCGGCGCGGGGGTGGCGCGCGGCTATCTCAATCAGCCGGCGCTGACCGCCGAGCGTTTCATCGCCAGCCCGTTCGACGGCTGCGAGTCGGGCGGACGCGGGCCGGACCGCCTGTACAAGACCGGCGACATGGCGCGCTGGCTGCCCGATGGCGAAATCGAGTTCCTCGGCCGCCGAGATAACCAGGTGAAACTCCGCGGCTTTCGGATCGAACTGGGCGAGATCGAGAGCGCGCTGGCCGGGCACCCCGGCGTCAAACAAGCGGTGGTGATCCTGCGCGAAGATCAGCCGGGGGACCGGCGGCTGGTGGCCTATGTGGTCGCGGCGGAACAAAGCGCTGCCGCCAACGCCTCCGCGCCCAAGCCGGCGCTGACCGCGTCGGAATTGCGCAGCTACCTGCAAACCCGGTTGCCCGACTACATGACGCCGGCCGCCTGTATCCTGCTGGATCAGTTGCCGCTGACGCCAAACGGCAAGGTGGATCGCAAAGCGTTGCCGCTGCCCGACGGGCGCCGGGACGTCCAAAAGCGTTACATGGAGCCGCGCAGCGTCGAGGAGTTCGACCTGGCATTCATCTGGGAAGAGCTGCTGGGGGTCTCGCCGGTCAGTATTGACGACAACTTCTTCGATTTGGGTGGCGACTCGATCCTGGCGCTCCAGTTGGTCATCGAGATCGGGCAGAAATTCGGCAAACAATTCCCAGTGGGCATTCTGCTCCAATACCCGACCATCGTTTCCTTCTCGCCGCTCTTGCAGCAAGCGCAGCCGGTTGAACGCTGGGCCTCGATTTGGCCGCTCCAGCCCAAAGGCCGCAAGCCCAATTTTTACTGTGTCACGCCCTCCGGCCACGACGGCTTTTATCTGTACCCATTGGCCCGCGCCCTCGGCGAAGATCAGCCTTTTTATACCTTGCGTTTGCCCAGCCTCAATGGCCTGGCGCCGCCGCCGCCCACGGTTGAAGAGGCGGCCGCCTTCTATGTGGGCGAAATCAAGCGGGTGCAGCCCGACGGCCCCTATCACTTGGGCGGCCATTCCTATGGGGGTGTGGTGGCCTTCGAGGTGGCGCAGCAGTTACGCAAAGCCGGCGATGAAATCGGTTTCCTGGCGCTTTTTGATTGCGAACCGGGCGATTACGCGTTGGTCAAGCCCCTGGATGTCCCCAAATACATCATGCGTTTTGTGGATTATTTCGTCCGCACCTATGGCCGTGAAACAGACGCCCAGATCCCCATTTACCAGGCCATGACGCAAGCGCAGTTGGTCACCATGACGCGCGAGGCGCAAGTGGCGTGGGTCTACGAAGTGTTGCGCCAAACCTATGCCCCGCAGGCGGAAAACCTGGACGAAGTGCGCGGCATGTTGAACAGTGCGATTGCCGGTTTTCAAGTGGTCTACCAACCGACAGAGGTGATTCCCCTGCCGTTCACCTACTTTTTGGCGCAGGAGATTGACGCCACGGGCGCGGAGCGCCGCCGAACCTACTGGTCGCGCATGGGGCAGTGTGATTTCCGCGTGGTGCCGGGGGACCACGAATCGCTGTTCACGAACCCGGCGCATCGCCTGGCGCTGGCCCGGGAGCTGAATGCCTGTTTACAGGCGGCGAGCCACCGGCGATTATCC
>CAZYHE010000009.1:10556-21150 GCA_964647225.1 uncultured Anaerolineales bacterium | reverse complement strand
TTCCGCGCGGAGATGCAGCGGTTGGGCTTCGACACCGGCCGCTCGCAAACGCCCATCGTGCCGGTGATGTTGGGGGATGCCGGGCTGGCGAAGCAATTCAGCCGGGCGCTCCTGGATGCGGGCATCTTTGCGATGCCCATCGGCTTCCCGACCGTGCCGCGCGGGCTGGCGCGCATCCGGGTGATGAACACCGCCGCGCACAGCCGCGCGGATCTGGATCGGGGCCTGGCCGCGTTCGCGCAGGTCGGGAAGCAGCTTGGCGTCATCTGAGACCGATTTTCACATGCGTTTGACGCGCGGCGCGGCCTGTGATATGATCTCCTTGCATCGCCGTGCGCATTCCTTCATCTACCTGGGAGGGTTGATCCATGAGAAAACGCCCCTTGTCCCTGATCCTGATTCTATCGCTGATCCTGCTGACGTTCGCATTGGCAGGCTGCAACCGAGAACGACCCGCGCCGACACCGGCCAGCCCGACGCCCGCGCCCAAAACCGGCACGGCCTCGCCCACACCGCCAGGGGCCGCGGTGACAAAAGTCGTTTTGCCGGGGCAAACACCGCAAGTCGCGGGCGCGGCGACGCCCGTCCCGTTGACCCCGAGCAGCCCACCGCCGCCCACGCCGGCCCCCGTGGCGACCAACGCGCCGACCGGCGGTCAGCCCGCGCCCGCGCCGGCCGGCGGAGAAACGATCTACGTCGTGCAGCGCGGGGATACCCTCGCCAAGATCGCGGCAAAGTATGGGGTAACGGTCAAACAAATCGTTGATCTCAACAGCATTGCGAACCCCAATCTGATCTCGACCGGCCAAAAGCTGCGCATCCCGGTCGCCGCGGGCGCCGCGCCCCCAGCCAGCGGGCAAACCGGCGCGCCGAAGACCTACACGGTCCGTGGGGGCGACACTCTGGTGGCGATTGCGACCAAGTATGGGGTCACGGTCCAGGCCATCCAACAACTCAACAACCTCGCCAGCCCGGACCAGATCTACACCGGTCAGGTGTTGAAGATCCCCTGATCGCGGGGCGCACGCTTGCTTCCGTCGCAATAGTGCCACTTCTCAACCCCGGAGTGGCGCTATTGCTATCGTGACCGGTCAGCTTGTTGGGGGATAAGTGTCATGCCAATCTCCGCGGCGCATTGCCGCGTTGTGATATGCTTCGTGCTGAATCTCAAGGAGGGTTAAAAATGAATTCCATGTTCGGAGCGTTTGTCGTCGCGTTGGTTCTGGCTGCCATCGCGGCGTTTTTAATCGGCGCAGCCACAGGGCGACAAGGAAAGCCTAACTACACGGCGGCGTCGCGCGCCGGCGTGATCGTGCTGATCCTGGTGTTGGCGGGCGGCGCGTTGATGGATGCCTTCACGCAGGTGGAGGCTGGCTCGGTCGCGGTGGTCAAGCAGTTCGGTCGGGTGGTCGGCGTCTTCTATCCGGGTCTGAATCTCAAAGCGCCATACATCCAGCAGACCATACCCTACCGTACGCAAGAGATTATCTACGAGACCAGCGAGGACCCGAAGACCAGTCAGGCCAACTACAAGGATATCGAGGTGGACACGGCGACCGCCGACGGCCAGCAGATTCGCGCCCGGTTCACCATTCGCTTTCGCATTGACCCCACGCAGGTGACCGAGATCGTCAATAACCTGGGCACCGAGGCGGAGGTCGTGGCGAAGGTGGTGCAGGCCACCAGCCGCGTGCATGTGCGCAACATCCTGAAACAGCACTCCGCGACCGATCTCTACTCCGGGAATGTTGAACAGGCGCAAGAGGAAATTCATCAGCGCCTTGACGCAGAGTTCAGTCGTGCTGGCTTGCAGTTGATCTTCTTCGGTCTGCGTTCGATCCATTTCGAGCCGGAGTATATCAAGGCGGTGGAACAAAAGCAGATCGAGAAGGAAAACATCGCGACAAAAGAGAACCTGGCCAAACAAGCCGAGTATGAGAAACTGCGCACCATCACCCAGGCCCAGGGCGAGGCAGAGCGTGAGCGGTTGCAGCGCATCGGTCAGGCCCAAGGCGAGGCGGAGTCAATCCGGGTCAAGGCGATCGCCGACGCCGAGGCGACCCGCATCAAGGCGCAGGCGCAGGCCGAAGCCAACCGCTTGATCGCCCAGAGCCTCGATTCCAATGTGATCAACTGGCAAGCGATCCAGCAATGGAGCGGCAACTACCCGACGGTGATGGGGGGTAACAGCATGATCCTGCCGGGCGATCTGTTCAAGACGCCGGCCAAGTAACAAAAAACTCTTGACAATACCCTGCTAAAGTACTATACTCAAGTCGTTCACGCGAGGAGCGGATACGAACTCGGGAGCGATGTATGGAGTATAAAGACTACTACAAGACGTTGGGTGTTGCGAAGGGCGCGGACGAGAAAGAAATAAAGAAGGCCTTTCGGCGGCTGGCGCGCCAGTATCACCCTGATGTGAATTCTGGCGACAAGGCCGCCGAAGCGCGTTTTAAGGAGATCAACGAAGCCAACGAGGTTTTGAGCGATGCGGAGAAGCGCCGCAAATACGACGAGCTGGGCCAAAGCTATCAGCGGTGGCAGCAGACGGGGGGGCGGGCCGGGCGGGTTCGACTGGAACCAATGGTCGGCCGGCGGTGGGCCGGGTGGCACGCGGGTGGATTACAGCGACCTCAACGACATCCTCCGGCAGGGCGGCTTCTCCGACTTCTTCGAGACGATGTTCGGCGGGGTGGGGATGCCCGGCCAGCGCGGAGGCACGGCCAATGCCCGCAGCCAGGATCTGGAGCACGAGATCGAGATTACCCTGGCCGAGGCGTTTGGGGGCGCGCAACGCATCATCGAGATGGATGGCCGCCGCCTGGAGGTGAAGATCCCGGCGGGCGTGAAGACCGGCTCGCGCGTGCGGGTGGCGGGCGAAGCGCCCGCGGGCGCAGCCAAAGGCGGCCCGCGCGGCGACCTCTATCTGCGGATCAAGGTGCTGCCGCACCCCGGCTTCGAGCGCCGCGACGACGACCTGCACTGCGAGGTGGCGGTGGATCTGTTCGCCGCGCTGTTGGGCGGCGAGGTGCATGTGCCGACGCTGGCCGGCTCGGTGGCGTTGCGGATTCCGGCCGGCACCCAAGCGGGCCGCACGTTTCGGCTTGCCGGGCAAGGCATACCCAGGCTCCGCTCGCCCCAGGAGCACGGCGATCTCTACGCCAAGGTGCGCGTGGTGCTACCGGAGAAACTGAGCGAAGCCGAGCAGAAGCTCGTGCGTGAATGGGCGGCCCTGCGCGGTGCGTAACGCAAGCTGGCAGCTTGCGCCACAGCAACCCAAAGGTGCGTGATGCTACCCTTGTCCGATGCCTGGGATGAACCCCGCTACGCCATCGGCATCGTCGCCGAGATGGTCGAGCTTCATCCCCAGACATTACGCCGCTATGAGGAACTTGGCCTGCTGGCGCCGGCCCGCCGGGCGGGGCGGCGCCTCTACTCCCCGCGCGACGTGGAACTGTTGCGCTCGATCTCCCGTCTCAGCATCGAGCTTGGCCTGAACATGGCCGGCGTCGAAGTGATTTTACGTCTCAATCAGCGCATCCACGAGCTGCAAGCCGAGGTGGATCGCCTTCAACATGCACGTGCCAGCCTCGAGACGCAAGTTGCGGTATTGCAAGAGCAGGTTGCGCGGCCCGGAGGACGCTGAAAGCAAGCTCTTGCAGGAGCTTTCCGACGATCATCTTCCGTGTTGGCTGTTCCGGCGCCCACGCGCCGCAGCAGATTCCGGGCGTCAATGTCACGCCCGCATATTCCAAGAGACAGGAGCGTTTCCCATGATGCAAGAACGAGATCTGCAAGAACTGGCAGAGCTGGCGAGCGCGGATGCTCCCATCCTGAGCCTGTATCTAAATGTGGACCCGCATCGTCGCTCCGGCGAAGAGCACAGGCTCTCGCTGCGCAAGCTGCTCTCCCAGGCGGCCGATCAAGGCGCCGCGCCGGCCGACATCGAGCGTATCGAGCGTTTCTTCGATCACGAGTATGGCCGGCAGGGCCGAGGGGTGGCCTGCTTCAGTTCCGAAAAACGGGACTTCTGGCGGAAGTACGAGCTCCTGGTTCCGGTAGAGGACTTCGTCTTTCTCGGCCAGCGGCCCTACATCAAGCCGCTGAGCGATCTTCTGGACAACTATGGCCGGTTCGGTGTCATCATCGTGGATCGGGAGGGCGCCCGGGTGTTGATCTACCACATGGGCGCGCTGGAGGATACGGCCGGCACCCTGGGCGAAGAGGTCCACCGGCACAAGCAGGGCGGTTGGGCGGCCCAGAAACTCCAGCGCTACGAAGATCAGGCCGCCGCGCACAACCTGAAGGATGCCGCGGCCTGGGCCGATGAGTTCCTCCGCGAGCACAACGCCCGTCGCGTCATCATCTCCGGCAGCGATGGCAACCTGGCGCTTTTCCGCGATGTGGCCCCGCGCGGGCTGCTGGATAAGATCGTGGGCGAGATCAACCTGGACATGGCGGCCTCGCCCGCCGAGGTGTGGGAACACGCCTACGCGGTGACGCAGACCGCGCAGAAACAGGCCGAAGCCGACTTGCTCCAGGAGGTCGTCACGGTGGCGCGCAAAGGCGGCGCCGGCGCGACGGGCCTCGCGGATGTACTCGTCGCGATGCAAGCCGGCCGCGTACACCAATTATTGGTGCGCCGCAACCTGCACGCGTCCGGCCACCAGTGCGCCAACTGTGGCGCGCTCGTCATCGAGGCGCTCCCCGCGTGTCCCTACTGCACGGGCAAGCTGGTCGCGACGGCCGATATCGTCAATCTGACCTTGCACCATGCCATGGAAACAGGCGTCAAGGTCGCAGCCCTGGAGCCGGACGCGCTGTTGAACGAAATCGGCGGGATCGCGGCGGTGTTGCGGTATTGATGAGACGAAGCACGTAGTGCGTGGTGCGTATTGCGTGGCGCGCCGGGTGTTTGCGTTATGTTAGAGGGAAGCGGGTTTGTATGTCACCCTACACATCGGTTTAGTGGGGCGTGATAACGTAAAATAGAAAGCGTATCAAGCCAGAGGAACGCACCACGCAATACGCACTACGAACGAGGCATAGCTTACCATGATGCGATTCGATAAGTTTACCGAACAGGCCCAAGAGGCGGCGCGGCGGGCCTATGAAGTGATGCAGCGTTACACCCATAGCCAGGTGGACGTCGAGCATGTCTTTGTGGCAATGCTGGAGTTGCCCGAAGGCCTAGTCGTCGAGATGCTGGAGCGGATGAACGCGCCGATCCCGATGCTCAAAGAGCGGCTGGCAGATAACCTGCAACGCACCCCGCGCACGGCCGGGCCGGCCATGTATCCGCAAGCCGTCGCCCAGGTCTTCATCACCCCGCGGCTGAAACGGGTGATTGACCAGGCGATGGAGGAAGCCCGCGCGCTCAAGGATGAGTACGTTTCGACCGAACATCTGTTGCTGGCGATCGTGAGCGAGCGCAACGGCTATTCGGCCAATCTGCTGCGCGAGGCGCGCGTCACCCGCGAGATGGTCCTGGGGGCCATCGAGAAGGGCCGCGGCGGGCAAAAAGCGTCGTCGCCGGCCGCCGAGAGCCGCTATCGCACCCTGGAGAAGTACGCGCGCGATCTGACCGCCCTGGCCCGCGAGACCAAGCTCGATCCGGTCATCGGCCGGGACGCCGAGGTGCTGCGCGTCATCCAGGTGCTCAGCCGGCGCACCAAGAACAACCCGGTGCTGATCGGCGAGGCCGGCGTCGGCAAAACGGCGATCGTCGAGGGGCTGGCACAAAAGATCGTGACCGAAGACGTGCCGGAAATCCTGATCGGCAAGCGGCTGATGAGCCTGGATCTCGGCGCGATGATCGCCGGCACCCGCTTCCGGGGCGAGTTCGAGGAGCGCCTGAAGGGCACAATCGAGGACGTTCAGAAAGCCCAGGGCGAGATTATTTTGTTCATTGACGAACTGCACACCGTCGTCGGCGCAGGGGGCGCGATGGGCGCGATGGATGCCAGCAACATGCTCAAGCCGGCGTTGGCGCGCGGTGAGCTGCGTTGCATCGGCGCCACCACCCTCGACGAATACCGGCAGCACATCGAGAAGGACAGCGCGCTGGAACGGCGATTCGCGCCGATCTACGTGGACGAACCATCGGTCGAGGATGCCATCGAGATCTTGCGCGGCATCCGCGACCGCTACGAGAAGCATCATCAGGTCGTCTTCACCGACGACGCGCTGGTCACCGCGGCCAAGCTCTCGCACCGCTATGTCACCGACCGGCGGCTGCCCGACAAGGCGATTGACCTGGTGGATGAGGCCGGCTCGGCCCTGCGCGTGGCGCTCTACACCATGCCGGAGCCGCTGCGCGTCGCCAAGAAGCGGCTGGCGGAACTGAAAGTCGAAGAAGACGCCGCCTTTGCGACCAACGACTACGCCCGCTCGGCCGAACTGAAGAGCGAACGATTAAAGATCACGGGCCAGTATGACGCCGACCGGGAGTCCTGGCGCAAGGCCAGCGGCCTGGATGACATCGTCGAGGCCTCAGATATCGCCGCCGTCGTCGCCCGCTGGACGGGCATCCCGGTGAACACCATGCTGGCGGGAGAGACGGCCAAACTGCTGCGCATGGAAGAAGAGCTGCACCGCCGCATCGTCGGCCAGGATGAGGCGATCAAGGCGGTGGCGGACGCGTTGCGCCGGGCGCGCAGCGGGCTGAAGAATCCCAAGCGGCCGATCGGCAGCTTCATCTTCTTAGGCTCCTCCGGCGTCGGCAAAACCGAGTTGGCGAAGGCGCTGGCCGAGTTCCTGTTCGACGACGAAGAGGCGCTGATCCGCATTGACATGAGCGAATACCAGGAGCGGCACGCCGTCAGCCGGATGTTCGGCGCGCCGCCCGGCTATGTCGGCTATGATGAGGGCGGACAGCTCACCGAGGCGGTGCGGCGCCGGCCCTACCGCGTGATCCTCTTCGACGAGATCGAGAAGGCGCACCCGGAGGTCTGGAACTCGCTGCTGCAAATCCTGGAAGATGGCCGGCTGACCGACGGGCAGGGCCATGTGGTGGATTTCCGCAACACGGTCATCATCATGACCTCGAACATCGGCACCAATTACGTCGGCAAAGGCGGGCCAATCGGCTTCCTCCGCAGCGACGACTTGAGCGCCCAGGATCGCCGGCTGCGGGAAGATATTGACAGCGGGCTGAAAAAAGCCTTCCGGCCGGAATTTCTGAACCGGATTGACGAGATCATCATCTTCCACGGGCTATCGCAAGAGCACGTCATGCAGATCGTGGACTTGCAGATGCGGGAAGTGGCCGAGCGGCTGGCCGAGCACGACGTGAAGATCGAGTTGACGGATGCGGCGCGGCAGTGGCTGGCCCGTGAAGGCTACGATCCACAGTTCGGCGCCCGGCCCGTCCGTCGCACCCTGGAGCGCCACGTCGAGAACCCGCTGGCGAAGCGGCTGCTGGCGGGCGAATTCCAGGAGGGCGACACGATCGTGGTGGACGTGCAAGAGGACGACGACGGCCGGCAGGCGCCCATCTTCACCGCCCGGCCGCCCGAACCGATCGCCGTGGAGTTGCCGGTGGGGCAGATGAGCCAATAGTGGGCCGCCTGTGATTTTCACCCCATCCCGGTTTTGACAGCCACCCCGATCCCGGCTATAATCATCCTTCGGCGCGGCCCAACCGGGCCGTGCCGACGCGTTATCGGCCATTTATAAAGTGTGCCGCCAAGTTGAAGTCTCGTCTAGCCCGCTGGCCGGGTGATGGTGGGCGCGGTGCGCAAGGGGGAAACCAAAGAATGTATGCTGTTGTGCAAACCGGCGGAAAGCAATATAGCGCCACGCCGGGAGAAGCGATCGAGGTCGAGAAGTTGCCGGCCGAAGTCGGTGAGCGGGTCGAGTTGGACCAGGTGCTGCTCATCGTGGACGGTGAAACCGTCACGGTCGGGAAGCCGACCGTCGCAGGGGCGACAGTCACGGCGACGGTCATCGGGCAGCGCAGGCGCCGGAAGGTACTTTTCTTCCACTATGTGCCCAAGAAACGCCAGCGCAAACGCCACGGCCATCGCCAGCCGTTTACCCGCTTGTTGATCGAAAGCATTCAAGCGTGAAGTGAGGAGAGACAGATATGGCTCACAAAAAAGGTGGCGGCTCAAGCCGCAATGGTCGCGATAGCGTCGGTCAACGGTTGGGTGTGAAGCGGTACGGCGGCGAGCTGATCAACGCCGGTAGCATCATCGTCCGCCAACACGGCACAGTTTTCCATGCTGGCCTGAACACCGACCTGGGCAGGGATTACACGCTCTTCGCCACTGCCACGGGTTACGTCAAATTCGAGTCGAAGGCTGGCAAGAAGGTCGTCAGCGTTTACCCTGAGGCTTAAAGAATAAAACGTCGAACGCGATCACGCGAGCGTGAGTTCATCACGTTTCACCCATCGCGTTTCACGGACAAGGAACTCCCATGAAACCCAAGATTCACCCGAAGTACTACCCGAATGCACGCATGATCTGTGCGTGTGGCAATGTCTGGACGACCGGCAGCACGGTGGCAGAACTCAAGATAGACATCTGTTCGGCCTGCCATCCGTTCTATACCGGTGAGCAGCGTATCGTGGACACCGCCGGGCAGGTTGATCGCTTCATGAAGCGCCTCGAACGCACTGCCGAGACTTCCGAACAGGTTCGCCTGCTCCAGGAGACGCAGCGCCGTACGATGCAGGAAGCGCGCCTGGCCAAGCGCCGCGGCGACGCGTAACCCCGAAAGCCGAATGCTCGAAGCTGGATGCTGACCCCTCGTCGGTATCCAGCTTTTTTCTTTGCGCGCACCCCGACAGCCCCATCCAGGAGCCAGCCCATGCCCTATCTACAGCCCAGAGGCGGTTGGATCGAATTGATCTGCGGCAGCATGTTCAGCGGCAAGACCGAAGAGCTGATCCGTCGCGTGCGCCGCGCCGAGATCGCCCGCCAGCGGATCCAGGTCTTCAAGCCGCGGCTGGACGACCGCTACTCCATCACCCAGGTCGCGTCGCACGATGGCCTGCACTTCGAGGCCGAGGTGGTGGAGACGGCACGCGAAATCCTCACCAAGCTGCGGCCCGAGACGACCGTGGTGGCGGTAGACGAGGCGCAGTTCCTCGACTGGACGATTGCCGATGTGGTTCGTCTGCTGGCGGATCGCGGCCTGCGGGTGATCATCACCGGGCTGGACCTGGACTTTCGCGGGGAGCCATTCGGGCCGATGCCGCTCCTGCTGGCCGAAGCGGAACTGGTGGACAAATTGCACGCGATCTGTGTGATCTGCGCCGCGCCGGCCAGCCGCACGCAACGCCTCATCAACGGCCAACCGGCAAACTATCACGATCCGGTGATCCTGGTCGGCGCCAGCGAGGTGTACGAAGCACGCTGCCGCGATTGCCACAAGGTGCCGGGGCGGCCGGGGATCGAGGGGGAGTAGGCAGGGGCCAGGAGCCAGGGGACAGGAATCAGGCCGGGATCCGTGCGGAAAGAATGCGCGACCACGCCGGTGAATGCAATGCCCCTCAGCCGCGACCTCGGTCGTCACGCTCATCATTCATCGCGCTCATCGCGCAATGTGAGCTTATCGAGCACGTCCCGCAGGTCCGCAGGCAAAGCCGCGTTGAACTCGACGACCTGACCGGTGGCGGGCAGGCGAAACCGGATGCGTTCAGCGTGGAGAAACTGGCGCGGACAGGCGGTCATGTCCTTGCGCGCGCCGCCATACACCGCGTCGCCCATAAGCGGATGGCGGATGTGGGCGAGATGGACGCGGATTTGGTGCGTGCGCCCGGTCAGCGGATGGCAGGCGAGGAGCGTGTAGCGCGGCCGCGTGCCGCCCCATGACCGGCCCAGGCCCGCCGGCTGTTCGTAGTAGCCCCGCGCCTCGTACTGGGTGACCGCGGCCCGGCCATGCGAAAGCGCCGCGACGGCCATCCGCTGCCGGTTCCGCGGGTCGCGGCCGATCGGCGCGTTGATCTCGCCCCGCGGCGGGCTGATCCAGCCATGCACGAGCGCCAGGTAGGTTTTATGGACCGCTCGCTCCTTGAACTGCGCCTGGAGCGCCCGCTGCGCGGCATCGTTCTTCGCAACCAGGATCACGCCGGAGGTGTCTTTGTCGAGCCGATGCACGATCCCTGGCCGGCGGGCGCCCCCCACCCCTTCCAGAGACGGACAATGATACAACACGGCATTGACGAGCGTGCCGTGCCAGTTCCCGGCCGCCGGATGCACGACCATCCCGGCCGGCTTGTTGATGACCAACAGGTCGCGGTCTTCGTAAAGGATCGCCAGGGGGATGGGTTCCGGCTCGACAGCATAGTCCTCGGGTGGCGGGATGGTCACCACCAACTCGTCGCCGGCCGCCACGCGATAGCTGGCCTTAAGCGGCCGGCCCGCCAGCGTGACCAGACCTTCGGCCACCCAGCGTTGGATCGCGGCGCGGGAGTGCTCCGGCAACTGCCCCGCCAGCCACTTATCCAGCCGTTCCCCGCCCGCCGTCACCACCAGTGACTGCGCTATCTCCGATTCGTCGTCCGGGTCGTCAAACAAAACTTCGGAAGTCACGGGGACTCCCGAAGCCAGCGACGAACTCAATTCGTCCAAAGCCATCTCAG
>CAZYHE010000009.1:4531-10456 GCA_964647225.1 uncultured Anaerolineales bacterium | reverse complement strand
CGGGCCTCGAAACGGAGAATCAGCAGCGCCAGCAAAATGACCCCCACCGTGATGCAGCTATCCGCGACGTTGAAGGCCGGGAACTGAAGCATCCGGCCCCCCACCTCCGACTGGAACAAGAGGAAGTCGGTCACGTGACCGACCCGCAGCCGATCAATCTGGTTCCCGATGGCGCCGGCCAGGATCATCCCGACGCAAAGGCGCACGCCCGCATGTTCAACCGGAAGCTGCCGGGAGAAGATCAGCACGACGATAATCACGACCAGGGCAACCGAGGCGAGCACGCCCCCTTGGCCCTGCAACATGCCAAAGGCGGCCCCCGTATTGCCCCAATGCACCAGCATGAAGAAGGGGTCCAGCGCGGGGATGGGCGCGAAGCCGCCGCCCAAGGGAATGGTGCGCTCGATCCAGGCCTTCGAAGTTTGGTCGGCGAGCAGGATGAGACCCATCACCAACGGCACCCAGCCCCAACGCGCCACGGCCGCGCGGAGGTTCATTTGGTTGACTCGATTCACAGTTCGGCTACCCTTTGGCACGTCATGCAGAACACAGCCTGTGGGATCGCTTTCAGACGCGCGAAATCAATCTGCGTCCGACAGCGTTCGCACACCCCGTAGGTGCCGGCTGTCATGCGCGCCAGCGCCCGCTCAACCTCGTCCAGCGCCACTTGATGGCCCCTTTGGAGTGAAACCGCGGCCGCCTGATCGAACGCCGCGGTCGCGTCCTCGGCCATGTGGTTGCCCGACGCGACGTCGGCCTCCCGTGAAGTGATGCCGAGGCTGAGGATCTGCTGTCGCAAGTTGGTCTCTTCTTCCACGAGATACCCGCGCAGCCGTTGTATTCTCTCCGGTGATAACATCTCACAATCCTTCGGCGAACAGGAACTGCTCCCGACGCCGCCCATTTGCCACTCAATGCCGATGTTAGGGCTGACAGCACCCAACATCGGCATTGTAACCCACTATCGCGCCAGGAACAAACCACCCATTCCCCTCATGCCTTCCTGATGCCGATTAGCACTTCCTCGCCATCCAGCTTGAGGCTGACAGTGAATGCTTCCATCACCTCGCCCTGGGTCAGGCTCACCGACAGGGTATCCCCGGCGATGCTGCCGCCGAAGCGCTGCCACACCGGGGCCAGCTTCGGCCCGGCCTGCACGGTGGTGTGGATCCGGTCGCTGATCTCCAGGCCCGACTTCTTGCGCAACTCCTGGATGTTGCGGCTGACCTCGCGCGCCCAGCCCTCCCAGCGCAGCTCATCAGTGAGATCGGTGGTGACCGCGACCAGGTAGCCGGCTTCCTCGGCGACGGCCAGGCCCGGTTTCGGGCTTTTGCGCACCTCGACTTCTTCCGGGAGCACCGTCAGCGTCTCGCCATCCACCGTGACCGGCACGGCCTGGCCGGCCTCCACCGCGGCGGCCACCGTCAGCGGATCGAGCGCCAGCAGGCTTTGTCGGATCGCCGGGAAGCGCCGGCCATACTTGCTGCCCAGTTGCTTCGGGAGCGGGTGGATAGTGACGTTGACCAGATCACTCGACGCGGTGACCGTGCGTAGCGACTTGACGTTCAGTTCCTCTTTGACCACCGCGTCGGCCAGACCCAGGATCGCCTCGGCCTCGCGGGCCGAAGGCACGCCGACGATCGCCTCGGCAAGCGGCTGGCGCATCTTCAGCGCGGCCGCATCGCGCGCCGCGCGGCCCAGGCTCACCACCCGCTGCGCCAACGCCATGTCGGCCACGAGCTGGGCGTCGGCATACTCCGGCTTCGGGGCCGGCCACTGGCTCAGGTGAACGGATTGAGCGTATTGCGGATTGCGTACTGCGTGTTCTTCGCCACAACAAACCAGATTCCGATACAACGCATCGGCCATGAACGGCGTGAACGGCGCCAGCAGGTGGCTGAGCGTGACCAGCACCTCGTACATGGTTTGGTGGGCGGAGCGGGAGTCTGTAGACAAGAAAACAGGTAGATAAGTAGACAAGTCGTCCTCGTTTCCTTGTTTCCTTGTTTCCTTGTTTCCTTGTTTCCTTGTCTCCTCCCCCGTATTCCAAAACCGCCGCCGACTCAGCCGCACGTACCAGTTGCTCAGCTCATCTACGAAGTCGGCGATCGGGCGGGTTGCGCCGGTCACATCATACGTCTCCAACGCCTGGGTGACGTTCTCCACCAGGCGGTTCAGCTTCGCCAGCACCCAGCGATCCAGCACCGAGCGTTCGGCCAGCGGGACGGCCGCGGCGGCCGGGTCGAAGTCGTTCAGGTTGGCATAGGTGACGAAGAAGCTGTAGCTGTTCCAGAGCGTCAACAGGAACTTGCCGGCCGCCTCGCGCACCAGGTTGGCGCTGAAGCGCCGCGTGTTGCCGGGCGGGCTGGCGGTGTACATGTACCAACGCGTGGCGTCGGCGCCATGCGCATCGAAGACCGCCCACGGATCCACGATGTTGCCGCGGCTCTTCGACATCTTGCTGCCATCTTCGGCCATGATATGGCCCAGCGAGATGACATTCTTGAAGCAAGGCTGGTCGAACAGCAGCGTGCTGACCGCATGCAACGTGTAGAACCAACCGCGCGTTTGATCCACGGCCTCGCAGATGTAGTCGGCCGGGAACTGCTCCTGGAACTTCTCGCGGTTCTCGAACGGATAGTGCCATTGCGCCACCGGCATCGAGCCGGAGTCGAACCAGCAATCCGCGACCTCGCGCACACGGCGCATCGTGCCGCCACACTTGGCGCAGGCCCACGCCAACTCGTCCACGGCCGGCCGATGCAGGTCGAGCGGCTCGGCGCCGGCCTGCTGCGGGTCGGGCCATTCCCCGCGCTGCTGGGCCAGATAGCGCGGCTGCATGAATTTCCGCCCGGTCTTCGCATTCAACTCGGCCACCGAGCCGATGCACTCCTGATGGCCGCACGCCGGGTTGTCACAGACCCAGAACGGCAACGGCGTGCCCCAATAGCGTTCGCGCGCCACACCCCAGTCAATGTTGTTCGCCAGCCACTCGCCGAAGCGGCCTTCTCGGATGTGCTCCGGCACCCAGTTGATCCGGTTGTTGTTGGCGATCAGTTGATCCTTGAACGCCGTCGTCTTGATGTACCATGTGCTGCGGGCATAATAGAGCAGCGGCGTATCGCAACGCCAGCAGAACGGATAGGTGTGCTCGTAGATGCCCTGCTTGAACATCAGCCCGCGGTCGGTCAACTCGTTTTGGATCAGCAGGTCGGCATCCTTGACGAAGATGCCGCGCCAGGACGTGACCGCATCCACAAAGCGGCCCTGCGCGTCCACAGTCATCAGGGTCGGCAGGTTGTACTTTTGCCCCACCGCCATGTCGTCGGCGCCGAACGCCGGCGCGATGTGTACCAGCCCTGTGCCATCCTCGGTGCTGACGAAGTCGCCGGGGACCACGTAGCAGTAGTCCTGGGTCACCGGCAGGAATGTGTAGAGCGGCCGATAGTGCCAGCCGAGCAGCTCGCGGCCCTTGGCGCGGCGCAGCACCGTCACATGGCCGGCGTGCTCGCCGAAGACCTGGCCGACGAGCGCCTCGGCCAACCACAGCTTGTCGTCGCCGTGTTGCACCAGCACGTAGTCCAGATCCTCGCCGACCGCCACCGCGACGTTGCCGGGCAAGGTCCAGGGCGTGGTGGTCCAGACCAGCAGATAAGCGCCGGGCTGGTCGCGCAGCGGGAAGCGAACGAAGACGCTCGGATCCTTGGTGCCTTCCTGATAGCCCTGCGCCAGCTCGTGGCTGCTGAGCGGCGTGCCGCAGCGCGGGCAATAGGGCACGACTTTGTAGCCCTGGTAGATCAGCCCGCGATCCCAGTATTGCTTGAGGATCCACCACAGCGACTCGACGTAGTCGTTGGTCAGCGTCCAGTAGGCGGTGGGCAGATCCACCCAAAAGCCCATGCGGGCCGTGAGTTTCTCCCACTCATCCACGTATTCATAGACGCTCTTGCGGCACATCTGGATGAAGGGCGCGACGCCGTACTCCTCGATGGACTTCTTGCCGGAGAAGCCCAGGCGCTTTTCGACTTCCAGTTCGACCGGCAGGCCGTGGGTATCCCAGCCGCCCTTGCGCGAGACATAGAAGCCGCACATCGTCTTGTAGCGCGGGAAGATATCCTTGAACGCCCGCGCCAGCACGTGATGGATGCCCGGCCGGCCGTTCGCGGTCGGCGGCCCCTCGAAGAACACATAGCGCGGGCCGTCCGCGGTCTGCCGTTGCGATTGGCCGAACACATCGGTTTCCTTCCAGAAGCGCAGGAGCTCTTGCTCCAGCGCGGGCAGGTCAACCTGGGGGGTAACATTATGGAATTTGGGCATTTGAACACCTCAAAGATAAGTCAAACGTGAAATTATCTGCCCGCTGCCACTCATCGCAGCACATCCCAACCGTTCTCAGCAATGCTGTCAAACGGCGCATCGTAGTGGATCAGCTTGCCCTGAAATCTGACAACCACAATATGATCTCGCAACCACTCAGCGAGTTGCGTCCGATCCAACCGACCCGCAGCGACCCGGAGAATGATGCGCTCCTGTTCAGCTACTTCGGCGGCAATCTCATGGCCGTTCAGTACCAGGAACGTTTCCATCGCCGCATGGCCAACCCGCTTGTTGCCATCCACAAACGGATGCCCCTGGATGATGGAAAAGCCGAGAACAGCCGCCTTTTCGGCCAGATCAGGGTACAACTCTGCGCCACCGAAGGTCTGGCGGGGTTGGGCTGTGGCTGACTCCAACACGCCCGTACTCTGAATGCCTGTTGCGCCGCCCGACTGTGCCATGACCCGCCGATACAACTCAAGCACTTCGTTCAGCGTCAGGTAACGGATCACGCCAACCGCCGATAGAGATCCGCATTTTTGTTGATCACATAATACGCAGCCTGCCGGAACGACTCATCTGGACGCGATAAGAGTTCTTCGATGCTGATCAGTACCAATTCCTCAGGCGAAACGCTGTACTGAACCGCGCGTTCCCGCAGCGCCAGCAGACGCTCATCCGGTAATGCGACCGTGATCGTCGTCATACCACCCTCCCAATACTCCCTGTCTTGCGCCAGCCTTGTTTCCTTGTCTACCTGTTCCTTGCCTACTCGTCCCCCACCTCAACATAAATCCGCTTATTGATCGCGCCCTTCGACTTGTAGTCCGTCACCTTGATCCGCCCGACCTCGCGCGTGTTGGCGACGTGCATGCCATCCTATGCGGCTACCGCCTCAAACGCGACCCGCAAATGAGCAGGCTGAGGTAGCACGTAGTTGAGACGCTCAAAGCCGATAACTTGTCCAGCCCTGTCTTTCATTAGCACGACCTCGTCACCAGTTTCTTCGCAGATATACTCGTCTTCGGGATTGCCAAACCAGACCGTCAGGGTATTCCCCGCCTGGTCGTAGTACACTTTCACCTGGGCCATATCTCTACCCCCTCTTTGATTGCGTCAGTTGGATAGGTCGTGATAAGGAAGCCTTCTTCGCCCATCCCCTTTGCGACCGCACAAACCCATCGCCGGCCTCGTTCGGATTTGTAGAACAGATACACACTTGAATCACTCTTGCTCAAGCGGATCGTATCCGGGTTTCTCAAGACCTCTTGAACATCGGCTTCCCGCCCCGCCATCGCCGGGTGTTTGATGCGCACAATCAACTCCCAGTAGACGCGCGTCACGTGGACACGAAACCCTAGCGGTGTCGGAACATCAAAGAGCACATCCGCTCCATTCCCAGTCATTTCCTTGTTTCCTTATCCCCTTGTTTCCTTGCCTACTTGTCTACTCGTCCCCCACCTCAACATAAATCCGCTTATTGATCGCGCCCTTCGACTTGTAGTCCGTCACCTTGATCCGCCCGACCTCGCGCGTATTGGCGACGTGCGTGCCGCCATCGGCCTGGAGGTCGAGGCCCACGATCTCCACGGTGCGCACCTCCAGGAT
>CAZYHE010000009.1:3110-4431 GCA_964647225.1 uncultured Anaerolineales bacterium | reverse complement strand
AAAAACGCCCTCATCCCACATGGGGACGAGAGCGCAAGCTCCCGCGGTACCACCCCGCTTGGCAAGTGCAAAATGCGGAATGCAGAATGCGGAACGGTCGGTCTTTGGAATCCGCAATCAGCACAACGGCAGGCTGCGCTTGCCCGCTTTGTGAGACGCGATCACGTCTCTGCGCTGGTTAACGAGGCGCAACTCCGGCAACGTCTACTTGGCCCGGTCGGGGCGGTTCGGGTCGCGGCTCCGGAAGGATTTTCGGCGGATGCAGTGCCTCCGGCTTCCACTGTCCCGGATTCGCTGAGCGACAGCCTATCCACCTACTCGTTTCCATCATCGCCTTTATGGGTTGAGTGTAGCACGACGCGGCCCATTTGTCAAACCATCTTTGGCGCGTAACTTGGGCCGGCCATTCCCCTGAAACTTTCCCGCCCCGACCTCCGTAATGGAAGCAGAACCAACAAACACCGCCGGGGCCAGAGACGTATCGGCCCGGCAAAATGCGAGGTACAACATGAATAACAATCGTGGGTTGTGGATTGCGCTGGCAGCACTGCTGCTGCTCGCCTGTTGCTGCGGCTGCGCGCTGGCGTGGGCCACGGGCAGCCTGGCCCTGGGCGGCATCCGGGCGGGCGTTTCGGCGGTTGAGCAGGATGGCGGCGAGTGGCAGGCGTGGCTGCGCTCGCTTCGTGAATGGGACGGCGATTGGCGCGACTGGACCGGGCCGTGGACGGGCGGGACGCAGGCCAGCGCGGCGGTCCAGCAGGCATTGACCGTGCAGGGGCCGGCGACGCTCGACCTCAACGTGCCGGTGGGCGATGTCATCGTGCGGGCCGGGCCGGCCGGGCAGGTCAAGATCGAGGGTACGAAGCGCGCCTATGGCGCGACGCAAGCCGATGCCGAAAGCCGCCTGGAAGAGATCGAGATCAAGGTGGATCAATCGGGCGATCGGGTGTGGGTGCGCGTCAGCGGGCCGTTTGCCGGGGGCAACACCGGCCGCGCGTCCCAGGTCAGCCTGACGATCACCGTGCCCCAGCAGACGACCATCGCGGCGGAGATGGGGGTGGGCCGCCTCCAGATCACCGGCACGACCGGCGATGTGACCGCCAACGCGGAAGTGGGCGACGTGATCGTGACCGATGTCACGCCCGTCGAGAAGCTGTCGGTCAAGACCCGCATCGCGGGTGTGGACTTCACCGGCGCGTTGGTCCCGAACGCGCGCTATGAATTCACCACGGATGTCGGCAAGGTCGCCCTGCGGCTGCCGGAAGCGAGCGCCTTTCGCCTGGATGCGCGCAGCGATATCGGTGATGTGACGGTCGGGTTC
>CAZYHE010000009.1:0-3010 GCA_964647225.1 uncultured Anaerolineales bacterium | reverse complement strand
CAACTGGCCCTACGACAACCTGACGCTGGCTCGGTCGGACGCAAGAGCGGCACGCCCCGCCGTTCCGGGCGCCGGCCAGAGCAGGTGGTTACGCTTCTTCGACCAGATACGCCGGCACGGCTTCAGTACGGGAGCGGCCGCGAGCATCCTCGTAGGTCACTTCCCAGGTGGGCGTCCAGGCGAGCGCCACCAGTTGCACGTCAATATCGGTCTTGCGCGGCGCGACCTTGACCTGCTGCACATCCTCCGTCGCCGCGGTCCATTGCTGCGTGACCTGGTTCGTATCCTCTTCCATCTCGCCCTTGAGCTGCTCCATCTGCGCCTGCAGCCGGGCGATGTCTGCCTTGGATTCCGCGATATTGGCCTGGGCCTGCGCGGTGATGCGCCGCCGGGAAGCTGCGCTCGCCAACCCGCCGAGCGCGTTCTTGCGCCGGCCGAGCACGCCGAGCGCCCCCGCCACCGTCGCCAGCCCCGACAACACCTCTTCGCCGATGCGGCCTTTCAACTGCCCTTCGTTCTCGGCCAGATCCTGCTGTTCGCGCGCCACTTTGTCCTGGAGCCGTTCGAGTTGCACCTGATATTTGTCGCGCAGCTTATCCACCGCGGCGTCGCGCTGCTCGCGCGCGGCCTGCTGGCAGCGAATCTTGAAGTCGCGTTCCGACTCACCCGGCCGGCCGTAGAGCTTCAACGCTGGATTGTAGGCCACGCTGAAGGACTGGCCGCGGTAAAGCTGGTCGGCCAGATCGCTCGCCAGGCCGCTGAACGCCTTGACGTTGGTCACGGCGTCGGGCAGATTAGGGAGGAAGAAGGCATCATCCTCGGGCCGGTCGGCCAGATCGCGCGGATCGAGCTTGACCGCTTGCGCGCTCTTCCAGGAGACGACCTTGCCCGCCTCGCCGAGCGGCAACAGCAGCGTGATGTCCTGGCTCTCGTCGAGGTCGAGCTTGCGATCCACGAACCGGACGCTGGCGAACCCGACCAACGCGGGCGTGTAGACCAGTCGCTTATCGGTCGGCGTGACATTCCCGCCAACTTTGTCAGCGATCTTGCGGACGCTTTGGCCTTCCGTCAACGTCATCGGCAGGTAGGTCTGCTTGATGGCGGGCGGGAGCACGGGGGCTTGCGCCACCAGGCCGGATGCTGCGCCGGCTGTGGATGCGGCCACGCTGCTCCGCGCCACCTTTGCGTCCGCCGCTGTGCCATCCGCCGCCTTCCGACCGGCCTCCGGCGCCTTGCGCGGGGCCATCAGCGTCTTGATCTGCTGCCGCGTCAACGGCCCGCGCAGGTAGCTCATCGCCCAGCGGGTGGTGAAGACCACCGGCGCTTTCAGGTTGACGTTATGCATCAGGAAGACGCGACTATCCAGCGCGGAGATCGTTTTATCGAGGACGGACCGATCGGCCAGCGAACCAGCCTCGGCCATGGCGCCTTCCAGCCCATCCATCAGCCGGGCCTTGTCGCGCTCCGTCTGCAGCTTGCCAATGAACCAGGTGCCGGCATTGGACAGCCCCTTGTAATCCACATCCACGGGATTTTGGGTCGTCAGCACCATGCCCATGCCGAAAGCGCGCGCCTGCTTGAGCAGCGTCAACATCGGTTTCTTGCTGGGCGGGTTGGCCGTGGGTGGGAAATAGCCAAAGATTTCATCCATGTAGACAATGCCGCGCAGGCTGGTGGTGCCGGGCTGGGCGCGCATCCAGGAGATGATCTGCTCCAGCAGCAGCGTCACGAAGAACATCCGCTCGGCGTCGCTCAGGTGCGCGATGTAGAAGATGGTGTGGCGGGGCTTGCCGGCGGATGTGTACAGCATGGCGCCGATATCGAGCGGTTCGCCCTGCATCCAGGCAGCAAAGCTGGGCGAGGCGATGATGTTGTTGAGCGCCATCGCCAGGCCGAAGCGATCCTTCTCCGGGTAGAAGGTATCTACATCGAAAACGCCAATCTGGCGAAAAGGCGGCTTCTGCACCTGCATGATGAGTTTGGCGATGTCGAGATCCTGGTCGGCCCGCCAGGCGGTCTCGATGATGGTCGAGAGCAGGATGTGCTCGCGGCTGCGCACCGGGTCCGCCTCGACGCCGATCAGCCCCAGAAGACCCGACACGGTCCCCTGGACGCGGTCGCGCAGGATCTCCGCCTCGATATCCCAATCGAGCTTGGGGGCTTTGAAACTGCTGAGGATGCTGACGGGCAGCCCCGCTTCCGAGCCGGGGGTGTAGATCGCGAAATCCACTGCATTTTTCAGCGCGCGGATGCGCTCCGGGCCTTCCTCCCAGCTCGCCAGGCCGTCGCGCCAGGTCTTGGCGGTGGCCGCGGCGAACTCCTCCGGCGTCTGGCCCTTGCGCCGGGCGTCGTCCGCGTTGATCCAGGGCAGAAAATCCTCCGGCCGCAGCTCCGGGAAGGTCAGCAGGAGGTTGGTGATGTCGCCCTTCGGGTCAATCATGATCGCGGGCACGCCATCGAGCGCGGCCTCTTCGATCAAGTCAATGCACAAGCCGGTCTTGCCGGAGCCGGTCATGCCGACCACGATGGCGTGCGTCGTCAGGTCGCGCGCATCGTAGTTGACCGGCTTATCCGCCGCAGCCTGCCGGGTCTTCAGATCGTATTCCCGACCCAGGAAGAAACTGCCGAGTTTTTCAATGATTGGCATGGAATATTCTCCGAAGTGACGAATAAATGATCACAAGAAGACCACTCACCCGACGTCGTTGCCCTACGCCATAACCGGCAACGCAGCGAGCGCCGTCACACGATTATCTATCTCACCCAAAATACCCTGCACCACATCCACGGCTCGCTCATCAAACAGCGGTTCACCACATTGCGAACACACCCACGCCGGCACATCATCGATGATCATATGATATGATTTGCGTGTCGCCGTATAGCTCACCCGCTTCCGAACCAGAGTCCCTTTACAATACACACATTCCATGGTCTCACCTCCGAGTACGCGAAGCGGCCTCGCGCACCTCGGTCAACATCGTCATACTGCCATCCTAGCACAAAACAC
>CAZYHE010000008.1:20939-23613 GCA_964647225.1 uncultured Anaerolineales bacterium | reverse complement strand
CAGCGTCCGGGAATGCATGCTGATCCACTTCTCCTGCTTCGGGTTGCCAAACGCAACCAGCAGGATGTCGGGCTTGGCTGCGCGCACCCCCTCGGCGATGGCCGGGTCCATCTCCAGGATCGAGCCGTAGGGTGGCGACACCACGCCGACGATTTGTAGGGTCGGGTGGCGCGCCTGCAAAATTTCGGCTGCGCGTGCGGCCACGCCGGGCGCGGCGCCCAACAGGTACAGGCGATAGCCCTTCTGGCTGGCGCGTTCTGCCAATGCCGGCACCATATCCGAGCCGGTGACGCGGCCCGCCAGGTTCACGCCCAACAGCCGCGCGCCCCAAACCAACGGCATCCCATCCGCAGTCGCCATGTCCACTTCCTGCAAGATGCCTCGCAGTTCGGGGTCGTCCAATGCCTTGACAACAAAATCGGCGTTGACCGTGGCCACCTGGTGGCTTTTGCCCGTCGCGCGGCCGATTTGGATGAAGTCATCCAACCGATCCAATGCCTCGGGCATGGTCAAGTCATCAATGGGGATGCCGAGAATAACGAGTAGCTTCCGCATGGTGTGCCACCTTTGCTCACATGCTCACGTGCAAGGCACTTGCGAAGCGCCGGCGCGTCCGCGGACCATTTTCAGGTTAGTATGCGCCGCGACCGGTCAACACCGCCGGAACGGTCTTTAGCAAAATTTCGATATCCTTAAGGACGCCCTGCTCCGCAATGTACTGGATGTCCAGTTCAACCCAGCGTTTGAAGCTCAGGTCGCTGCGGCCGGAAACCTGTTGCAGCCCGGTGATGCCCGGCGCGGCATCGAGGCGCCGCAATTGATCGAAATCGTACTGCGCCACCTCGCGCGGGAGCGCCGGCCGCGGGCCGACCAGGCTCATCTCGCCCTTCAGCACATTGATGAGCTGCGGCAACTCGTCAATACTCAGCTTGCGGATGATGCGGCCCACACGCGTGATGCGCGGGTCATTGCGGATCTTAAAGATCGGGCCATCGGCTTCGTTTCGGGCCGCCAGATCGGCCTTACGCTTCTCCGCATCAATGTACATCGAGCGGAATTTGTAACAGCCGAAGGTCGCGCCCCATTTGCCCACGCGCGTCTGCTGGAAAAAGACCGGGCCGGGCGAATCGAGCTTGATGGCGATGGCCGTGCCCAGGAAGATCGGCGAGGCCGCCATCAACGCGGCGCCCGACACGACGATATCCAACAGCCGCTTCAGGCTGTTGGTGAACTTGGTGCGGAGCACCCAGGTCACGACGGTCATGCGCATCCGTTGGGCCATGCGCGGGCTGCGAAAGCTCTGATTGGCCGTCATTTCCAGCATCCGCGCCGCTTTTTCGTCCAATTCCGGTTGCCAGGCAAGTCGAGTCATAAAACGCCTCCTTGATGGCCCAGACCTTTAGGGTCTCGCAGACCCTAAAGGTCTGGCGCTATGTGTTTCGCTTCGTCCGCACCCACCCTTGACGATCCAGCCCCAACAGCACCCGCACATAGAGCCAGATCTTCCAAACAACCAGGACCGGCGCGGCCAACAGCGCCAGATAAACGCGACGCGGCGCCGCAGCCAGCAGCAGACCGGCAATGGTATAGATCGCCTGGGCGAGCAGAAGCCCTAATCCCAGGCCGACGCCCGCCCACATCAGCCCACCGGCGGCGCCAGGCGCCGCCAGCGCCGCCGCACCGCCGAGGGCGAACGCCAGGAGCAGGCCGAGCACACTGGCCCCGACCAGGATCGAGAAGGGCGGGATGATCTGTTCCATCGCCGCATCGAAGAGCAAATAGGCCCGCCGGCCGTTTTTGGCCCGCACGGCGCGCCACGCCGCGGCCAGCAGCTTCGGCACGTAACCGCGCACCATCTCCAGCCGGCCGCGCTCCCAACGGACGTTCTGGCTCTGGCTGTCGGCCAGCGTGCCCGGCATCTCCGCCCACACCACCGCATCGTGCGCAAAGGTGACGCGTTCACCGCCCAGCACCAACGCCATGTGATACTCGATGTCCTCGGTCAGCGAGGCAGACCAGGGGTAACGGCGGACGATGCCGGCCGCAAAGACCATGCCGTTGCCCTTCAGCCCCACCGAACCGCCCAGCGCCATCCGGCCGAGCGGCCGCAGGTAGTGGAGCACGGCCAGCGCCGCATAGCGCAGCGCGACGCTCCACGAGCGGTCGGGGTCGCGCACGGCGTAGTAACACTGGATCGCGCGCTCGCCCCGCGCCAGGTGGCCGTCCATCACGCGCAGGAAGTTGGGTGAGATGATCGAGTCGGCGTCGAGGATGACGACCGCGTCGTATGGGATCGCCGCCTTCCAAATCCGCCCTAACAGCCACTGCAGCGCATAGCCTTTGCCGCGGAGTTCGAGATTGGTGCGCTCGTGGACCACCGCGCCGCCCTGCCGGGCCAATTCGGCCGTCCGATCGGTGCAGTTGTCCGCCACCACGTGGATCTGGTAGCGCTTTTCCGGGTAGTCCAGCGCCCGCAGGTTTACCAGCAGGTCGGGCAGCAACTTTTCCTCATTGTGGGCCGGGACGAGGATGAGGAAACGCGTGCGCGGCGCGCCCGCAGGCTGGGCACGCCGCGCACGGCGGGCGCCGATCACGGCGGCCGCGGTCAGCAGGAGCAGGTAAATCACAAGCACAGCCAGCAACGCCTCGAAGACCAGGACGATCACTTGTAGGA
>CAZYHE010000008.1:0-20839 GCA_964647225.1 uncultured Anaerolineales bacterium | reverse complement strand
GCGCAGGGCCGGGTCGGCCAACAGCCGATCCACGGCCTGGGCCAACGCCGCCGGCTCACCGGGCGGCGCCAGCAGGCCCGATTCGCCGTCGGCCACCACCTCGGGCAGCCCGCCCACGCGACTGGCGACCACGGCCCGCCCCACCGACATGGCCTCGGCCGCCACCATGCCGAACGGTTCCCACACGCTGGAAATGACGACCACATCCAGCAACGCCATGATCTCGGCCGGGTTGGGTACGAAGCCCAGGAAGCGCGTGTAGCCGCTGACGCCCAGCGCAACAGCCTCGGCTTCGAGCGCCTGGCGCAGCGTACCGTTTCCCGCGATCAGCACGACCAACCCAGGCCAACGCTGCGCCAGCTCGGGCAGCGCCCGCAAAAAGTAGCTGACCCCTTTCTGCTCCTCCAGCCGCGCCACCGTGCCGATGACCGGGACGCCGGCCGGGATGCCCAACGCGGCGCGACCGGCCGCCACCGCCGCGGGCGCGACCGGCTGAAAGCGCGAAACATCAATGCCGTTGTGAATGCGCACGATCTTGCCCGGCGGCCGGCCGCTCTCGGCGAGTTGGCAGCGGTAGTCGTGATCTGACACCGCGACGATCCGATCCACCAACCGATCAACTGCGGCGTTGGCCCACCGCTGCGGCCCCCGCAACCGATAGGCCGCCTGGTGTTCAGACGCGACCACCACGGGCACACCGGCCGCGCGCGCAGCCAACACGGTCCATTTGCCGTGGTACGGACCGGTGCGATGCTGGTGCATGATCGCCGGCCCGATCTCGCGCAGCAACGCCCGCGCCTTGAGCCACGCGGCGGCCAGCTTGACCGGCCCATGCTCGCCAGTCACCGTGACGCGATGCGTTGTGACGCCGGCCGCAGCGAAATCGGCGACCAGTGGATCGAGCGCCGGCAGCTCGGGCAAGAGCACAGACACCTGCCACCCCGCACGCGCCACGCCGCGCGCCAACACCAGCGCGTGCAATTCCATCCCGCCGAACGCGATGCTGTTCAGGTGATAGACGATGCCCGGAACGGCGGGGCACGCTGTGCGCGGGGAGGCGCTAGACGCCCGCGAAGCGCTCATTGATACTCTCTCACCAATTGCGGCAAGCCAAAGAGCGGGTCGGCGGGCGGTTCGAGGCCCAACAACTCACGCATCCGATCCACACGGGCGGTAAATTTGGCGACCTCAACCGCGCGCGCCGGGTGCAAATCCAGGCGGGAAACGGTGGGGATAAGCTGCAGGATGCGTTCAGCCAACTCCAGGATGGGCGTGCCCTGGCCGCTGCCGACGTTGATCGGCTGGCCGACGATATCTGCGCGACTGGCCCGCAGCAGCGCCTCGACGACCTGATCCACCCAGACGAAGTCAATCACCTGCTGCCCGCCGTAGACGATCAGGTTTTCGCCCCGGTTGGCCCGCTCCAGCCACAACGGGATCACCCGGCCATAGTCACGGCCGCCATAGACGTTCGACAGCCGCAGCACCGCGGTTTCCAGCCCGAAGTTGCCGGCGAAGACGCGGCAATACATCTCGCCGGCGACCTTGCTGGCCCCATAAGTGTTCTTGCTGCCCAGCGGATGATCTTCGTCTACCGGCAGGTAGCGCGCTTCGCCATAGGCTTCGCGCGACGAGGTGAACATCACGCGCCGGACGCCGCACTCCCGGGCCGCCTTCAGCACATTGTACGTGCCGACGACATTGGTGGTGAAGGAATAATCCACGTCGGCCACCGCGCCCATGACGTTCGACTGGGCGGCCAGGTGGAAGACCAGCTCGGCGCCCGCGATCAACTCCCGAAGCCGGGCATAGTCGCGGATATCGGCCTGATGCACCTGCACCGTCCGCGCGTCCTGGTGCTGTGCGATGTTGGACAGCCGGCCCCGGAAGAGATTGTCTATGATCACCACCTCACCCCAACCGTCCGCAACCAGGCGGTCAACGAGATGGCTGCCGATGAAACCGGCCCCGCCGGTGACGACGATTTTCATAGTGGACTCCTTTGGTTTGACGGCCGCCGCCATCACTGGTGGGACACCAGCGGCAGCCAATACTGATGCGTCTGCGGCAACGGCTTGATCGGCGCGTCGGTGGCGACGAAACCCGTACGCGCCGGCCCACCGCGGAAGGCCGTCCAGGGCATGTTTGCGGGATCGTAGGCGCCTTCCGTGCGCCACACATAGAGCTGTTGATCATACCCGCCAGCGGCCACCTCGACCTTGCCGTCGCTGTCCAGGTCGCCCAGCGCGGGCGAGGCCACAACCCAATCTTGCGTCCGCTTGGGCCAATCTATCACGGGAATCCCGGTGTGGTGCCAGGCATAGACCGCGCCATCGTGGCTGCCGACCACCACTTCCAGATCGCCATCCCCATCCAAATCGCCAGCCACAGGCGACGAGTAGATGGCCGCATTGGCGTAGCGCGGCCAGCCATCCATGAGCGTCCCGTCCTGGCGATACGCGTAGACATTGCCCGCGATGGTCGCCAGGATGATCTCCAGATTGCCGTCCCGGTCCAGGTCAACAACGGCGGGAGATGCGACCATCCCGCCGCGCAGGCGGACCGGGAAGCCGGGCAACGCGAAGCCATCGCCGCGCCAGGCATACAAGCGTCCGTCACCGGAGGCGGCGACGATGTCGCGATAGCCATTGCGATCGAGATCCACGATCACCGGCGATGGGTATACCCAGTCTCCGGTCAGGTGCGGCCAGAGGGGTGAGAACGGCGAGCCATCTTTGCGCCAGACGTAGATGCGGCCATCGGTGCTGCCCGCCACAATCTCTGGCTGGTTATCGCCATCGAGGTCGCCCACCGCCGGCGTGGATACGAAGATCAAGTTTCCGTAGGATTCCGTGACGCCATTCATCTTGATGGGCCAGCCGGGAAGCACGATGCCATTCCCGCGAACGGCATAAACATTGAGGTCTCCGGTGCTGAACACGATCTCGGCGCCGGGCTGACCGTCCAGATCAGCTAACGCCGGGCTGGATTTGATGTTGCCATTGACCATGATCGGGAAGCCCGCGACAGGCTGTCCGTCCGCGTGCCAGGCAAACAAGGCTTGACAGTCGCAGCCGATGACCACCTCGTTCGTGCCATCGCCGTCAATATCGCCAACAGCCGGAGAACTGCGGGTCGTGGCCGGCAAACTGCGGGGCCAGCCATTCAGGATGCTACCATCCGGGTTCCACGCGTAGACCACGCCATCCTGTGTGGCCGCGATCAACTCATTCGCGCCGTCGCCGTTCACGTCTGCGATCACCGGGGAGGCAAAGACAATGCCCTGCACGGTCTGCGGCCAGCCCGCGGCGGTCGCGACGTCCACGGCGGCCGCGGCAGAACTGGACGCCGGCGCCGCGGCGCGCACGCGCGTAGTTGGCGTCCAGATCAGTGTCGGATCCGGCCGGTTGAACCAATCGCTGTTGATTTGGGCGCCGCTGGTAATGAAAGCGGTGTAATCCGGGTAGGCGTCCCAGATCGGCCAGTTCTCGAGCGGCCAAGCCCAGGCCTGGTTGAGGCTCAAGGCCAGCGGGAGATCGCGGCCGACCAACTGGCTGCGCGCATCCCAGACGGTTTGAGTATTCCCGACGCCGCCCCCCTGCATGAGATGAATACGTGCGCCGGTGTCGAGCACCTCCAGCCACGGATCATACGGCGGCATCTGCGCGGTTTCCGGCGGATTGCGGGCCGGGTTCGCCAAAGTGATGCTGACGTGCGTGCTGTAGCCCAACTGCCGGCCTGTGCCAGGCATCGTGTTCGCCGTGCCATTCGGCGCATTGCCCGGCAGGGCCACCGTTGATTGGTCGAAGATCACCAGGTCAATCTGGTCCGTGAAATTCGTTGTTTCGGTGGCCAGCAGGTTGCCTTGTGCGTTATAACGCAACACTGTGGCGTTGGCCGAGCCGAAGATATCCATGCTCAGGCGCAGGCGGTGATTATAAGCGGAGCCACGCGCTTCGGCGCCAAACCGCATCTGAATGCCGGAGATGCCGGCCTGGGTCAGATCAACGCCGCTATCCTGCACGACCACCAGGTCATTGACATCCCAGTCTGCCCAGCCAACCCCCTTCAGGTCTTCATAGGCGAGGTGGATGCGCTGCGGCGGGATGGCGCGCACCTGGTTCGCCGCGATCTGGCAGGCGACATTGCCCGAATCATCGTAGGGGAAAGCGGTGTAGAACACCGGCTGACCGGACGGCAAACCCGTATCAATTACGCTGCCGCCCAGGCCGTTGTGTACCTCTGCGCCATCGTTGAGCGTTTGCGGATACCCCGTGGCCTTACGCAGGACTTTGACGCCGGCCAGGTCGCCGTTGGGTGGGTTTTGCCAGCTCAACCGGACGGCCCCTTCCTGGCCGACCAGCGCGCTGGCCGCAAACGAACCAACGGGATCGGGCGGCGTCACATCGGAATCGAGGGGCGAGACATTGATGGCCCCCAAAGTCGGCCGGCTGGCGTGAACGCCGCCCGTGTTTTCCCAGTCCGCCGGCACATTGCTGTCGGTGGCGTTCCGATCCCGGCCCAATGATTGCCCTTTTGCCGCGGCCGGCACAAAGCCACCCTTCGGCCACAGGCCGGCTCGCACGGCAATGGTCTCACCGTTCGGGTTGACCAATCGGCCGGTCGCGTACTGGACGAAATCCACCAACGTCAGCGCGGTGTGATCGCTGTCGGTGAAGAGTGACACCTGACCTTCCGCCGGATCCAGCGCGCCCGCATAGGCCAGGCCAGTGTACAGATGGGCGGCTGAGTTCTGACCGTCGCTCAAGTGCAGCACCAGATAGGCATCGTTGGCGATGAACATCGGGGTCGGGAAGCGGAAGACGAACCCGCGGCCATCGGCGAGTTCCCAGCCGCTGATGTCAACCGCGCTGGTGCTGCGGTTATGCAACTCGATCTGCTGTTCGCCACAGATCGGGTTAACCATGACCTCGTTGATCACGACATCGTTGGTCGCCGTGCGTTGCGCCGGGCCGACATTGATGCCGGCAGACGCCTGGCTGCTGAACACCAGGGTCGGGCGGTCAGGGGCGGCGCCGGCAACGCGCGCCATCATCTGCAGCAACGCATTGGCCGCCAGAGCTGGGTCAACTCGGCCCTGAATCTGGAACCGATAGTAGTCGTCGGCGGGCAGTGGTTTGCCGTGCGTCCAGGTAATGAGCCACGAGCCATCGGCTTGGCGCACCTCGGTCGGGGTGACACCCCGCAGTTGTTCCGGGGTGGAATAACTGCCGGGCGTGTAGTTGATCTGCACCGGCGCGACGAGCGTCGTCACCGGATTGGCTAACGGCACGAACCGATTGAAGACGTAGGCGGTGAACGTGACCGGCTGGCCGGCTTCCCGTTGGTAATAGTCGGCCGTGACGTTGAGCGTGGGATCGGGTTGCAGCGTGCCGGTGGCCCAGGTGATCCAGTTGTCGTTCCAGTTTGCGACCATGACACTGACCGGCGCGCTCGCTTCGACAAGTAGATACGGTTTCTCGGGATTTTCATTTGCCGTGCCGGGCGGTTCACCGTTATTGATGCCTTCCCATTCAGACACCGTGAGCGCCGTATCGTAATAGAAATCGGGCGGGATCGTCACGTTGCGGTAAATGCGCCCTGACATCACCTCGCTGATCACCACGTTGCCATTGCCGGTTCCCGGGCTGCCCTGCTGGATCCCCGGCGTGCCATAATAGTCGCCCAGGTTGGCGGTCGTTTTGCTGTGGGCCACGCTGCTGTCCTGGCTGTTGGCCGCCGTGAATGGCAGATCCGGGCTTTTGCGCTCCAACGCACGGTAAACGCCGTGGCTGCCCCAACCCGTGTCTGTGTAGCTCAAGGTGTCGCTATAAGCGCCGGTGGGGTCGCTCAAGACAATGTTGTCGCGGCCATTCGCCAGCTTGAACTTCGGGAATGCGCCGCCGTAGACATAGCCGCCAGCCGTTTCGGTCGCTTTGGCGTGATATTTGAGCATGAAGGTCTGTTTGGGGCCAACGCTTTGTCCCGCCGGCGCCGTGACCATCCAGCCGTCGGCGTTTTTCACCGTCCAACCCGATAGGTCCACCGTCTGGTTGCTGTTGTTGTACAACTCGATATATTCGCCATAGCTATCGGCGTCATAGATCTGAACTTGCGCGCCCGCATAGGTCGAGACCACCAGGTTGGATGTTTTGGACTTGGTGCCATCGGGCCGCGAGTGATCGGCGGGCGGCCCCATGTAAGCCTGAAAATAGACGCCCGCGCCAGTGCCAGATTCTGAGGAAATGAAACACGCCATGTCCGATGTCCCATAGCTGCCGGTTTCGAGCCAGTTCGCCTCGAAGACCGAGATGGTGTTGTCGGAAGTCACCTCGAAGTAATAATAGCCCTGATCCGAGGCTTGCAGCCCCAGCGCGCTGCCGACGAGGTCAACATGGCCGTAGGCCGGGATCGTCGGCGTCGCGATCGTGACCCAGGCGCCGGTCTTGCGATGCCAGCCGCGCACGGTTACATTCGCCGGCCGGCTGTAGGACACCAACCGCAACTCGCGTTCAGATGGCGCATAGTAAGGGATCAAGAAGTAGAACGTGCGGTCGGCGGAATAGCCCGTTTTCCCTGGCACATAGCCGCCCCCGTCGCGGGCATAGGAGGTTTCCCGGCCGATGGCGCCAAACTGGATTGACACACCCTTGTTGCTGATGATGTGGTAGGTGTTGCCGGGTTCCAGGGGCTGCCGAATCCCTTTGACTTCGATCAGATCCTGGCCGGCGTCCAGCGTCGTATCCAGCACCACAATGCCGCGCGTGTCGGAGACCACCGTGGTGCGCCCCGAAGTGACCTTGGGCGTTTCAGTGATGTCTATGATCTTGATGTGCGTGTCATCATTGTAGGCGAAAATATCAATGATGGCGTTGTTGGCGTTCGCCGGGGTGGGGTTGCTGCCCGAGTAACCCGCGTGCCGATACAGATAGAAGCTCGTGCCCGTCATGGTGCGGTTATCGGCCGGCACGAACGCGTGCTGCCAGTTGGTGTTCGCCGTCAGATTGACCGCGAGCACCGGTTTGTTGGCCTGGATCAAGAAAAAGTCGCCATCCATCTTGGCGCTGGCGCCCGTGCCATCGTCGTTGACCGTGCCTTCCCTGATATAAAGAATATAGGATTGCCCGGTGTTCAGAGCAACGCCGGCGACCGTATCATCGGTATCGCCATCCGCGTTATCATCCAGGATATCCACCTGCGTGCCATCCTGGATCGCGGTCACGACGAGGGTGGCCGGGCGTCCAGTGTACGCGCTTGGCGGGATATAGACGCCGAAGCGCGTCGAAGTTTCGCCCACCGCCGCCGCAGGCCTGGTGGGGCAACTCGCCAGCGCCAACGCCGCGAGTGCGCAGATCAACCAACGACCAACGACTCTCTTGCTATCCATCACACCCAACTCTCATGATTCCGTTTTTCCTTGACCCGGCCCGATCAGTTTCACCGAGCTTAAGATATATGATGCTTCAGCCGGGCGACATAGCGATCGAGACTCATCTCCGCTTCCACAAGCCGCCGGCCGGCGCGGCCCATGGCTTCGGCTTGCGCAGGGTGATCCAGCAAGGTCTGGATGGCGTTGCGCAAGGCCGCTGGATCGCCCGGCGGCACGTACAAACCGGTCTCGCCCTCCACAATCACATCGGTCTGGCCCAAAGTGCGGGAACAGATCACCGCCCGCTCCATCGCCATCGCCTCGAGGATGGCCGTCACCCCGGCCTGGAAATCCACATCGTACAACGGCATCACCAGGAAGCGGCTGTCGGCGTAGACCTGGCGCAGTTCGTACTGATTGAAGCGCCGCACCGTCACATTGGGGGGAATCTCCTGACCGGTCGTGGTGTCAGCGCGTTTCGACCAGGGGCTGCCCGCGGCAACGATCAACTGGACGTCCAGCCCGCGCACGGCTTCGATCAACGTCGGGTAGTCGCGGCGCTCCAGGCCCACCGCGCAGATCATGGGGATCGGCGGCGTGCCCGCCTTTGCGTGTTGCGTATTGCGTGCAGCGCGCCCCGCAGTTTCGGGCATTGCGTTGCCCGGCTCCCCCGCGGCCTTTTTCTCAGGAAGCGCATCTGGCGCGAAGAAGCGCGTATCCACCATGAACGGCGTGAAAACGACCCGTTCCGGCGGCACATGCCAGCGCGACTCGATGAATTGTTTCTGCCGCGTCGCGTAGACGAAGAAGGTGTCAATATGGCTCTGGACGCCGAAATAGTCGAGGAAAACCTCTTTCTTGCGCACCGACAGCACATGCACGATCATCAGGTGACGCGGGCGGCGGCGCCCGCCCAGGAATTTCAGCAGCCAGGCCAACGGGATGCCGACCTGCTCGCCGTCGGTGAAGATGACCCGGTAGCGCGACCGGCGTTGGAAGCAGGCCCAGGCCAGGGTCAGGTCGGGGCCGCCGGCCCGCTCCAGCCAGCGCCCCACGCGGCCGGTCTCGCGCCGGGCGGCCGCATAGTCCAGCAAGTCGGCGTCCCAGGCCCGCGCCATCTCGAAATAATCGGCCCGCGGCCGCTCCCCGGCAGCCACCTGGCCGGGGCGGGCCGGATCAATGACCCCAGAGACAGTCAACAACACCTCAGCCATGCGCCACTTCCTTCAGTAGATCCAAGAGCCGGAACGTGTTCCGCTCGGCATCGAAGCCGGCCGAGACAACCTCGACAGCCCGGCCGCCCATCCGCAGACGGAGATCGGCATCCGCCGCCAGCCGCGCCAGGGCCGCGGTCAGCGCGGGCACGTCGCCGCGCGGCACGAGCAGGCCGGTCTCTCCTTCCTGGATGATCTCCGGGATGCCGGCCACCGCGGTCGCCACCGATGGCAGGCCGGCCGCGCCCGCCTCGGAAAGCACCATCGGCAGGCAGTCGCCGTAGGTGGGCAGGCAGAAGATGTCACAGTCGCGATAAAGTTGTTTCAGCGGGCCGCTGTTGGGCTGCATATTGTTGTAGACGAACAGGCCCGGCTCCGGCGGCAGCGTGGCGCGCGTCGCCAGGTGCAGCTCGATGTCGGGCGACGCGCCCGCGCCGCTCTCGCGGAGGGCGCGAAAGGCTTGCAGCAACAACAGCCCGCCCTTGCGCTCCAGGTCGCCGCCGACAAAGAGGATTTTGACCGGCCCGTCGCGACCGGAGCGGGAAGCAGGACTCAGCCAATCGCGCACGTTGACCCCCGGCGGGATGACCGTCACTTTCTCCGCGGGCGTTTCGTAATCGCGGACAATGCCCGCTTTGGTCCAAGCGGTCCAGGCGACGACGCGGCGGGCGGCGGCCAGGCAATCGCGGTTCAGCCGCCACTTGAAGCGCTCCAGCCAGGCGGGGCCGGCCGCGTGACCGTAAAACTCGCCCAGCTCGTCATATTGCAGCGGCGTCGCATCCAGCGAAACGACGCCCGGAATCCGCCGGAGCCAGTTGGCCGACAGCACGGCCGGGACCTGCGTGTGAAACAGGATGGCATCCAGCTTGGCCTGGCGGGCCAGTTCGGCCACCATACGCCGTGCGCGCCAGCCGGCGCGCACCGTCCAATTGCTGCGATACACCGGCAGCCGCGCCGCCCAGCCCTGCGTCTCCCAGGGCACCAGCGCCCAATGCGCCCGCACTTCGGGGTCCTTTGGCACGTTGGCTTGCAGGTTTTTGCCGTGGGTCACATGTCCCAGGGCTTGCTCGATGACGAACGCGATATTGTACATGGCGCCCTCCTCCTACCTACTCTGGCTCCGCGACCAGCAGCGTGATGGAATAGGCCGGCAGCTTGATGCGGGTGCGCGGCCCGACCATCACCGCTTCCTGGACGATCTCGCCGATCTTCGCCTGGCTATAGCGGTAGAGCATGGCCGATTCCTGGGGCTGGAAGCCGGCCAGCTCCAGGGTGGCGTCCGCGTCGTTCAGCGGGTCCTTGTTCAACAGCATCACGTACAGCTTGCCGGTCTCACTGTCGGTGCTGGCATAAGCCGAGACCAGGCCGTCCCCGGCGCCGGGGGCGGCCGCCTGGCCCAACTTGCTCGCCGCGGCGGCCGCGCCGCTGACGACGGCGGCAACCGACGTATCGCCGAAGCGGCCGCCTTCGTCATCGTAGTTGGTGTAGAGCTTGAACGCCAGGAAGCCGGGGCTGCCGAGCGGCGGATGGCGCCAATAGGCGGCGCCATACAGATCCTCGCGGCCGAAGATGCCGAGCACATCGGCGATGGCGAGCGCGCCGTTCATCGTCTTCTCCGCGCCCCAGTTCCACTCGCTGATGAAGAGCTTGACGCCGGGGTAGTTTTCGGCGATGAGCTGTTTCATGCGCGGGATGAGGTAGACGGCCTGGCCGATCCACGACTCGTCAACAAAGGTCTTGTCCCACAGCGAACGGGTGCTCGCCAGCCGCGACGCGGCGATCTTGGCGTCAACCTGGTCGGTGTAGAGGCCGGCGGGGTAATAGTGGATGTCGAGCACGTCCAACGTGCGCAGACCGGCCTCCGCGTCGTGCTTGCGGACCTCGGCCAGGAACCACGGCAGGAAATCCTTGTTGCTATGTTTCAGCTTGTCCACCAGCCCGGCCGCCGAATTCCAGTAGAAATGCCAGCAGCAGCTCACCGGGCCGAGCAGCTCGGCCTCTGGCGCCACGGCGCGCACCGCCATCGCGTATTCCAGGTACTTGCTCAGGATTTCGTCGTAGGTCGTACACTTGGGATGGACGTCATAATGGGTGTAGCCCCACACGTCCGGCTCGTTGTCCATGGCGAAGAAAGGCACGGCAAACTGCTTCTCGTCGAGCAGATGCTCGACCCAGCGCACGATCGCGTCCACATCGGAGGGCACGTTGGCGCGGTTGGGATCGGCGATCTCGCCGGGCTTTTCGCAGTTGGCCCCGCCCGCATTGCTGCACTTGCCGTCTGCCGTCGGGAAGGAACAGGTGTTGTTGTCGTCATTCTTCGCTACCCAGCCCAGGGTCGGCAGGGTCATGCGCGGAACGGCGTCCGCGGCCAGGGTGTCGGATATGAAATCATCCGACGCGGACTCGCCTTTGTAGCCATAGTTGCCGTTGCGGTACTCCCAGTCGCTGCCAGCGTTCCAGGCATGGCCCAACTCCCAGTTATAGCGGGTACTGGGGTTGCCGCCCCAGCTATTGAGCGCCGGCCGGAGCGCGAGGAGGTACTCTTTGGATGCGCCCGACACGCCATAGATCCACGGGCTGATGCGATGCGCGTTCGCGGCCGCATCCACGCGGATCACCAACGCCTGGGCGGTGAAAGCGATGGTGACAGGTTGGGCCATGACATTGGGCGGCGCGGCCACATCGGCGATCCCGCTCACCTGGACCGTGTAGCCCACACCCGGCTTCAGCGCCGTGGGCAGGGTCAGGCGGACTGCCGTCCGGGTAGCATCGTAGGCGACCGCCTTCGGCGCTTGGGGGCTGGCATAGGCGGGGTCATCCTTGCTGCCGATGCGAAAGTTGCGTGATTCGGCGGCGGTCTTGGCATCCAGATCCTCGTTGAAGGTCACGAGGCAGGCGGTCAGATCATTGCAGGCCGCTTGAAGCGGCGCGGGCGGCGCGGTGTCCGGGATGCTGATCAGCGCGACGTCATCTACGTAGAACGTGCGCTGGGCCGCGCCGTCGAACTTAAGGTAGAAGCCGGTCAGGTAGCGGGTCTGGGGCTGGGCCGGGAGCTTGTTGAGCCAGACCTCGACGGAGGTCCACGTTTTGGGCGGCAGCGGCTGGCTGAAGCCGAGGTAGGTCAGTCGGGTGTCGCCGCCATAGGCGACGTCCTGCTGCGGCACCGAAACATCATCCTTCGACCAGTACGGCCGCTTGTCGGACCCGACGACCGCCACGGCCAGTTGGTCCGGGTTGAGCGCCTCGTCCGGGTTGATCCAGAAGCGCACCGCCAGGATGTTGCTGCGCAGGAAGCCGGCGGCGTTGTTAGGACGCACCGCAAAGAACAAACCGCCGCTCTCCGCCTGCGGTGAGACGAGCAGGCTGCGGGAGCCGCCGTGTGCGCGTGCGGTCTGCTCGATGCTGGCGATGCCCCAACTGTCCCCGGTGGTCCAGGCAGACGCCAGGCGCTCTGTAAAGACAGAGGTGACGGCCAGTCCGATCGCGGCGGATTGGCTCACGGGTTGGGCTGTCGGCGTGGACGACGGGGCGCCCCGACTACATCCAGCCAACAACACAGCCAACAACAGCACAGAGACCAGCAGAACCAAAGCCGCCGCCAGCCAATACTGGGAACGAACACGCATGTTGGGGCTTAGCATAGATTTCGGCCTCACTTGATCATCAGCAACACGACCCGGTCTACGTAAAACGTCCGCCGAAAGCCCTGATCGTTCTTGATGTACACGCCCGTCACATAGCGATAATCCGGATCGTACCGCAGTTCAGTAAGCTCGACAACGGCCTCGGCCCACGATTCGGGCGCCAGCGGACGGGTGAACCCCAGGTAGCGCAGCCGGGTCTCCGGGAATGTGCCCAGGTCGCCAAGCTGCACCGAAGTGTCGTCTTTGACCCAGTAGGTGTAATCATTGCTGCCGATGATGGTCACGGCCAGGTCGTCCACCGTCAGATAGTCGTCGCCGCTGTTGAGCCACAGGCTGACGCCGATGACGTTCGTGACCGGAAACGAGACGCGTGCGCCTTCCTTCAGGGCAAAAAAGAGCGCGCCATAATCCTTCAGTGGCGTGACGGCCACGGCCGCGGCCCCAGAGTAGGCATGGCTGTGGTCGGCCAAGTCCAGTTTGACGTCCCAACTGGCATCCACTGACCAGTCGGGGGCCAGGGTCTCGTCAAAGATCACCAGTTCGGTGATCTGGCTCGGCCGGCCGGCCGGCGCAGCGCCGGTCTCCGCAGCCGGCGGGCCGGGGGTGCGCGTGGGCCGGCGGGTCGCGGTCGGGCTGCGGGTGATCGTGGGCGGCGCGGCTCGCTGGCGCGCATCGAAGAGCGCCGATACCGTAGGCGGTTCGCCGCGGCCAGGGGCGGCCGGAGACGCCGCGCTACATCCGCTCAGCAGGAGCGTTACGAAGATTAGCCCAACGACAAGCCGAAGATGGCGCATCTCACACCACCGCCGCACGCAGGATTTCAACGATGCGCGCCGCGTTCTTGCGCGCATCGAACCGGGCCTCGGCGCGGGCACGCGCGGCGCGGCCCAACCGGAGGCGCAAGCCGGGATCGGCCGCCAGCAGACGCAGCCGCGCGACCAGCGTTTGCACGTCGCCGGGCCGGATGAGAAAGCCGGTCTCGCCCTCCACCACCACATCCGTCAGGCCGCCCACATCGGTAACGATGGCCGGCAGCCCCGCGGCCGCGGCCTCCACCGCGGCGATGCCGAACGCTTCGGCCTCGGTCGGCAGGACAAACACGTCACTGGCGCGGAAGACCGCGATCAGCTCCGGCGTGTTGGGGCGCAGGCCATGATGCGCCACGACCCCCTCACCCGACGGCGCCGGCGAGCGGGTGACCAGGTGCAACTCAAAGGCCGCGGCCAGGCCGGCGGCCCGCAGGGCCTGGTAGGCTTGCAACAGGACATCGCCCCCCTTGCGGTGCATGTCGCCGCCGACAAACAAGATGCGCAGCGGGGCATCGCCGGCGGTCGTGGACGCCACGACCGCCGGGTCCAGGGCCACGCGTCCCGCGTCCGGCTGCCACAGCTCCAGGTCAACGCCGGGCGGGATGACTTCGATGCGGCTGGGCGATACGTTATAATCCGCGATCAGCGATTGCCGCACCCAGGTAGACCAGGGCAGCACGGCCGCCGCGCCGCCAAACACGCAGCAGTTAACCCAATGTTTGTACGCCCGCAACGGCCCCGCGCGGGCGACGGTGTGACCGTAGTGCTGGCCCATCCGGTCGTATTGGATCGGCGTGATGTCGGTGCTGATCACGTAAGGCTGGCGCCGCGTCACCCCGCCGCCCAGCACCGCCGGAACCTGCGTGTTGAAGAAAGCCGCCGTGGCCGGCGCACCGCGCAGCCCGGCGCGCACCTGCGCCCGGCCGCGCAACGTGCCGCACAACGACGCGGGCAGAAAGCGCAGCCGTTCGTAGACGCCCCCAGGCTGAACATAGGTGACTTCAACCCAGCGCGGAACAAACGCCTCGGCGCCGAACGACGCGGCGGCCTGCTGATCCACGAACCGCCGCAAATTCTGGTAGAAGGTCCGATGGCCCAGGTGCTGTTCCATGACGAAAGTTGCTTGCATCATCGCGCCTGATCCGCTCGTATCAGCCTGACTTCGCCAGCGCCCGGGCCGGGATGCCGACGACCGTCGTCCCCGCGGGCACGTCGTGGATCACCACCGCGTTTGCGCCGATCATGGCGTTGTCGCCCACACGGATGCCGCCCAGGATGCGCGCGCCGGCACCCACGTAAACGTTATCCCCCACCGCGGGAAAGTCCCACGTGTTGCGCATGCCAAAGGTCACAGCCGCGATCACGCTGCAATTGCGGCCCATCTCTTTGACTGCGATGACCGTGCCTACCGGGTGCGGCACATACAACCCGCCGCCGATCGGCGCGCCGATCCAAATCTCCAGCCCATAGTGGCCCATGATCCACCGCTGCGCAAAACCGGGCAAAAACGGAATGCCCTTGCGCTTGCACCACGAGCCGAAGCGGAACCACAGCATGGCGCGCAGCGGCAGATGCCGGAAGAGCAGCTTGAGGATCACGCCCCACGTCACCGCGGACGGATCGGTCAATTGGCCGGGCGCGATCCAACGCGCCACATCCTGGCGAAACAGCTCGAACACGCTTGCCTCCCTAGGGTACGTTGGGGCTGGTCCCCGACCGCGCCGCCGCCGCGCCGGCGAAAAATGCCTGCCGCCCCCCCAGCTCATCGGCGATCCCCTGGTAGTGGCGCAGGTTAAAAATCCCGCTGTAGGCCATCCGCGTCAGCGGCTCGCTGCCCAAGCGGTCGCCCAGCGCGGCGCAGAGGCGCATGGCCTGGATCAGCGGCCGCGCCGCCAGCGGCCGGTCGAGGCAGAGCCGCGCCAGGCCCCGGATCAGCGGGTTGCGGGCATGTACATACTCGTGCCAGATCGTCTGCAGCAGCCAGTCCTGGCCTTTGTCCCGGGTGAAGATCACATCGTTGCGGCCATAGACGTAAGGAATTTGCAGCCACGACTTGAAGGACCGCTCGGCATAGTGATAGCCGATCGCGTTCGGGTTGAAGACGAAACGCAGGCCGCGGCGGGCCAGGCGATACGCCAGCTCCACATCCTCGGCCCGGCGGAAAGCCGGATCGAAGCCGCCGGCCGCCACCAGATGCCGCCGCGCCAGCGATGTGTTGCCGGTGTAAAACTGGCGCGCGGTCGGCGCCCAATGGCCCGCCACCATATCGGTGTATTGCTTCACAAGCATTGCCTGTTCCCACCGCACCCACGGCTGCATCTTGAAATCGGCGGGAGTCAGCATGGGGCCGAGCACGATCACCCCTTCACCCTCTGCGGCGTGCGTCGCCAGGTGCTCGGCGACGAGTTGGGGCGCGGGCGCCACATCATCGTCAATGAAGAGCACCAGTTCGCCCGTCGCCCGCGCCAGGCCGGCGTTGCGCGCCGCGGCCACGCCCTGGTTGGCCTGGATGATCGGCGCCAACCGCAAGGGACGGCTCGACGCTGCGGCAGCATCGGTCAACCACTCATTGGTCCCGTCGGTCGAGCCATCGGAGACGACGATGACCTCGGCCTCGGCCAGCGAGCTGGTCTGGCGCGCCAGCCCGGCCAACACGCGCTGGAGGCGGGCGAGCCGGTTATAGGTCGGTAGGATGATGCTCAGTTGCACGGCGTCTTTCTCCGATCCGCGTCAGCGAATCCGCCGCACCGCGTGCGTGATCGCGTGTCGCCATGACGGTATTGTAGGCCACGTCTTTGCTGTGTCGCAACAATGCGTAGAACCATAGCCGCGCGCGGCTGTTGTTTTTTACAAGCCGAAAGTGCAAACGCGGCTGCGCGCCCAGGTAGTCTTTGAAACGGCTGAGGGACGCTTGCGGCGAGCCGCCGAAATTCACGAACGCGAACTCGCGGGCCAACTCTTGCGCCGCATACCAATAGAGCGCCGGCACAACCCCTTCGGTGACGCGCTCTGGCGCCGACCCCTGTCGCCACAAATACGCGGTGTCATCCTCGCGGCTGAGCAGGACGACCACCGCCGCGGCCAACTCGCCGGCCGCGGTGTGCGCGGTGTACAGGCGACAGCCGTCGCGTTCGTTCATCCAGCGGAATCGCTCCTGGAACAACCTCTGCCAATCAAACGAGGGACGCCAGGAGAATTTCAACACCGTCTGCCGGTAGAGCTCCAGAAAGTGTGTCAGCGTTTCGGCGTCGCAGTCGGCGCCGAAACGAAACCGGCTCAACGCCTGCTTGATGATCCGCCGCTTCTCGCGGTTCATCGCCAGCCACACGGCCTCGGGCTGGGCCATCGGCCAGATGTGGGTGTAGAGCGGCACAACTTCCCAGCCGGCGTAGATGAATGGCCGTGCGTCCTCGAAAGTCGGATGGGCTTCCATGTCCACGTAGGGCAGGCGCGCCGACAATGCCTCCGCAAGCGCGGACACGATGGCGTAGCCCGTGGCGCTCACATGCGCCTGACGGCCGTGGCTATCCGGCGCCACCATCGGGCCGCAGTAAAAGAAATCAAAGGTCGTCGAGAGCTCCAGGCCGAACTCGCGGTGGCAAAACATGGCCTGCCCGCCCACCAAACGCTCTCCGTCGAAACACCCCAGGCGAAACAGGCGCGGCTCCGGCTCGGTGGCCTGCATCATCGCGAGCCACGTGCTGCGCTGAAAGACGTTGCCTTGTGGCGAAGCGACGACCAGTTGATCCCAGGCCGCGTCATCGGCCGATGTCAGTGTACGAACGGTCAACATAGAGGAGCTTCTCACGATCTACCGGCTGGCGCCAACTCTGGGCCAGGCCGGCCCACGGATATACCAACTGCATCAGCCCCACTTGCGTTTTCTGCCAGCTCCGCCATTTGAGCAGGCCCGACAACACCTGGCGCACCCCTTGATCGAGGATCCACTCGAACAGCAGATACCAGGCCGCCCCATCGCCGCAGCGGACATACTTGCCCACCGCGGCGCCCGCGCCGATGCCATAGTTACGATAGGTGCGCCGGATCTCCTCCCAGCCGCGCCAGTGGCGATGATATACCAGCGCATCCGGCGTATAAACCACCCGCCCGCCCCGCCGGAGGATACGATAGCCGATATCGCGCTCCGGCCAGGATCGGAAGACCGCGCCGGCGCCCAGCAAATTATCGAAGCCGCCCACCTGCGCCAGCCGTTCGCGGCGGAAGCCCATGTTTGCGCCATGCCCGAAGCCCAGGTCGAAACGATGATCCTGAAAGACGCGCCGTTTGGGATCATCCTTCAGCGCCACCGGCAAGGAGGCGGACACGGACCTGACGCCGGGCGGCAAGGTCGGGCGATAGGACTCATCGGGGATCACGCGGCCGAAGACAGCCCAGGTATGGGGGTCGGCCAGCTCGCCAACCAGCACCCGCAGCCAGTCTTCCGCGACCCGGCAATCGTCGTCGGTGAAGATGACATAGGGCGCGCGGCCGGCGGCGACGCCGGTGTTGCGTGCGAAGTCGGAGCCGCGGGGGGCGGCGTGCAGATAGCGCACACGGGGATCGGCCGCCGCGTGCTTCAGGACCGCTTGCCGCGTGAGGTCGTTATCGCTCTGATCAACCACCCACAGCGCGAAATCCGCCTCGGCGCTCTGCCGGATGCTGGCGATGGTGATGTCAATCAGGGCGCCGCGCCCGCGCGTCGGGATCACGACATCAATCTGCGGTGTCCCCCTGCAATCGCTCTCGTCCATGTTGCTCCTGCAAACTGGCCGCTTGCGCTCAACCCGTCACAGCGTGCGGATCACGCGCGCCGGCAAGCCCACCGCCACCGACCGGGGGGGGATGTCGCGCGTCACGACGCTGCCCGCGCCGATCACGCTGCCCGCGCCGATGGTCACGCCGCGCAGGATGATCGCGCGTGCGCCGAGCCACACATTCTCTTCCAGGATGATCGGCCGCGATTCGGGCCGCTCGGCGCGGCGCTCCGGCTCGATCCGATGGAAATCGTTGTCCATCATGATGACATAGGTGCCGATGTTACAACGCGGGCCGATGCGCACGAGTTGGCTGGCGGCAATCGAACAGCCGTAGTTGATGAACGCGCTCGCGCCGATCTCCAGCGTCCCACCCTCGCCGACCACCAACTCGGTGGTGGCGATGGTCGAGACCAGGCGCACCCGGTCGGCGACGAGCAGCTTGCCCCACGCCTGCACCGAAGGCCGGCCCCAGACGCGCACCCGCGCGCCCAGGCGCGCGGCCCCGCGCAAATACCAGCGCGCTCGCAGCACCGCCCAACCATCATACCACAATGCGTGTAATTTCACGATTCGGCCTGTCCTTCTGGCGGCAGTTCCCGCAGCACGCGCGCCGGCACGCCCCCCACCAGCATGTGGGGGGGCACGTTCTTCGTCACCACGGCCCCCGCGGCCACCACGGCCCCCGCGCCGACCGTCACCCCCGGCAGGATCACGCAACGCGCGCCCAGCCATGCGCCGGCCCCGATCACAATCGGCCGGGTGTAGACGGCGGCGGCGCGGCGCGCCGCGGGGCCGATCGCGTGCGATGTCGTCAACAACATCGCCTGATGCCCCACCGCGACCGCGTCGCCGATGGTGATGGCCGCGCCCAGATCCAGCGTGCAGCCGACGTTGAACCAACAGAAGCGGCCAATCGTCAGCCGGCCGTAGAGATCGCCCGGCCCGGTGATCGTCGGCATCCCCCAGAACAAGACGCCGTGGCCGACGCGGAAGCCGGCCAGCCGCAGCGCCAGCGCACGCACCCGGCTGCCTGTGTGAATCGGCAGCGGCGCGGTTAGGAATCGCGCCAGCAATAGCCGGCCATGGAAGCCTTCCGTCTCCTCGCGCAGGAGTTGCGTCAGTCCGCTCATCGTCCCACCGATCCTCTCACGATAAGGGCGCCAACCCCGGCGGCGGCAAGGGCTGCGGTTGCCAGGGCCAACGCCGTGGCCGGGCCGGTACGGGCACACCGACGATGTGCTCCAGGGAGCCGATCAGGCCCATCATCGCGCCCACGTAGATCATGCTCTGGACCTCCCATGACATATCCACATACGCATAAATGAAGTGCATCACGAGGTAGAGCGTCGCCGTCAGACCGGCCGCCGCCATGTCGCCGGCCGGCATCCGCCAGGTGGCGCGTACGCCGGTCATCAATGCCATGCCCACCAAAAAGATCATGCTAAAGAACCCGCCCGCACCGATCTGCATCCAGATCCACATAATGGAATTGTGCGTGATATATTCATACCAGACGAAAAAGCTGATGTCGGGTAACGGCACGATCACATAGAACTTATGCCCGAAACCGATACCGGTGAGCGGGACACTGTGGATCGTGAACGCGGTGTTGAGGTTCTCGATATCCCGATAAACGTTGGAACGATCATCGCGGCCATCTTTGACGGGCGCGATCACCGACCGCACCGCGCGGGCCGGCATCCCCAGCGTCCCGCTGCTGCTGTTCCAAAACGCGGCGATGTAAATCATGCCCAGCAGCGCCAGGGGCGGCATGATGTACCAGAACAGCGTCCGCCGCACCTTGTAGAGCGCCACGCCGATCAAGGCCACCGCCAGGATCAACGCGATGTACGAGGCCCGGCGCTGATTGGAGGCGAAGGCGAGCAGCACCAACGGCGCCATGAGCGGCAACACGATGCGTTTCGTGCGCGACGCGCCGTAGAGCCACGAGGCGATCAGCAGGACGAACAGCGTTCCTTCATGAATTGACATCGAATGCTCAGCGATCGCCTCCATCCCCGTCAGGTCGCCCTGCCGTGTCACGAAGACGAAGTACACGCCCACCAGCGCCTCGATGAAGAGCGCCAGCATGGCGGCCCAGAGCAGATGATTGACGTGCTCACGTTTCTCCAACAGATTGGTCGCCAGGATCACCATCATCGGCAGGTAACAGATGGCGCGCGCCTCCCACAACGCGATGTTCATGCTGCCGCGTCGCGCCAGACCCCAGACCAAACCGAAAATAATAAAGCCGAAGAAGATCAGCGCGGGCCAGGTGAGCGGGCTGATGTAGAACGTGACCTTGCGCCGCATTACCCCACCGCCCAACCATGACAGCGCGGTGACGACCAGGCACAACTCCAACGGGTTGAAGTTCAGCGCGCCATTGAGATAGAAGAGCGACTCACCGCTGGAGAAGTTCTTGATGAACGGATACACCGGCGACAGCACCGCATCACCGACCAAAGTGAGAAAGACGATCAGGTAGATGCCATAGCGCGGCCGATAGATGATGGCGGCCAGACAAAGCAGAAAGAGGATCCAGGCAATCGGCGCAACCGAGGTGGCGCCGCGGCGCAACGACAAAGCGATCAGGCCCGTCAGCCCCATGAAGATGACGAACCACGCGCGCCACGCGGCGTTCGCCCGCCGCGCAACCGCGCTGGCGGTTATCAAGGACGAATCGAAGGGCATCGCGGTCAGGTTCATCGTCAGATCTGATTCAAGAAAAAATAGCCGAAGCAGACAAAGAGACCCATGCCGATCAGGATTTTGAGGCGCGTGCCGCCGGGCTTGCGCCACACGAGAACACCAATCATGAAACTGCTCAGGATGTACAACACCCACAGCTTCATCGCAGCCTCATTCCTGGGGGATGAACTTGAGAATCAGGGCCGGCGTCGCCACCTTCGCCCGGTTCAGCACAACCCCCAGCATCGTGCATTGGTTCAGGTCGTCCAGGGCGGCCGCCACCACGCGCCGCGGCGTGACCCCCTGGCGGATCACCAGCAGGAGCGCGTCGCCCAGCCGGGCCAGCGGGATGGCA
>CAZYHE010000007.1:21097-25002 GCA_964647225.1 uncultured Anaerolineales bacterium | reverse complement strand
AATCGCCGCTGCCCTCCGGCGGCATTTGACCAGCAGCCCCGCGCTTGTTACAATACCCCTGTTGATGCAACCATTCAGCTTTCGGAGGCGTCATGTTTGATGCCGCGTGGGGCCGGCGCTTGCGTCTCGGCGCAGATGCCGGCCCGTTGATCGGCTTGCGGGTGTGGGTGGGGTCGGGGCTTGGGCTGTTCCGCATCGGCCCGGCCTGGGCGGTGCTGGCGGGCGCATTGGTCAGCGGCGGTGCGCTGTTTGCCGACGCCATGCCGCTGCGCCTGGTGGGCGCGGCGCTCCTGGCCGATTCCGTGTGGGGCGTGCTCTGGCGGATGACCGCCAGCGCGGCCGATCTGCGGCCGGACGGTTCGCCCGGCGCGACCGCCGATGGCTTAAGCCGTCTGCCCTACTATCAGGCCGGATCGCCCGCCGGCCAGGCCTTACGGCTGCTCCGCGACATGATCGCGGGCGCGACCTGGCACGAGCTGGCCGCGGCGATCGCGCTGGCCGCGGTGTTGGGGCTGCTGCTGGGGATCCCGGCCTTGCTGCTGACCGTCGTCGCCTGGGGGGTGACGCTGTGGGGCTGGCTGCTGGCGCAATCGGGCCGCCCGCCGGCCGCGTGCGATGCGCTGCTCAATGTGGGGCTGCCCTGGCTGCTGGGGCTGGCCCTGGCCGGCCCCGTGCCGGCCGGCGTGCTGGCCCCGGCGTCGGCTGGAACCTTGCCGCTGCCGGGGTTGGCGCTTGGGCTGGCTTTCACCGCGTTGGGGTGGGGCGCACGCCGCGCGGCCCTCTCGCAGGGACGACGCAGGGGCGGCGTCTGGCTGGGCCAGGCCGCCGTGATCCTGGCGCTGATCGCCTTGCAGCAAACCGCCGCGCTGATCATCGCGCCGCTGCTGCTCGCACCGCCGGCCTGGCTGATCTGGCGCGCCGCGGGCGGGGATGTGCGTGATGCGTTGGCGCGCAGTGGGCCGTGGTGGCTGGCCGCCATGCTGGTCGCGGCCATCGCGCTCATATCGAGGAGTTACGCAGTGGGCAGTTGAGCATCCTGAGCGGAGGGCCAGTTGGGTTTGCTGGCCCGCAGTCGAAGGACGCGGCATTGGTGAAAGGCGCTCCGGCGTGCTTCGACTACGCCCGGCAAACGACGCCGTGCTCCGCTCAGCATGCCTCCGCGTGGGCAGTTGAGCATCCTGAGCGGCGGGCCAGTTGGGTTTGCTGGCCCGCAGTCGAAGGATTGCGTAAGTCCTGTCATGTTGAGGTAGCATCGTGTTAGAATGGCTGGGAGACTGGTGGCGTGCCGACATTGCCGGCTTTTTCGGGACAATCCCGATGCCGACCCTGGCGAGCCTCGTGGACGTCCTGCTGGTCGCCTTGATCTTTTACGGCGTCCTGCGCATGTTCCAGGGCACGCAGGCCGTGTCGTTGCTGCGCGGCATCCTGGTCGTCCTTTTCGTCGCCACCCTGGCGGCCAGCCGCCTGACCGCGTTCAACTGGTTGGTGCGCAACTCGCTGCCGATGATCCTGGTGGCGATCCCGGTGATCTTCCAGCCGGAGCTGCGCCGTGCGCTGGAGCGTTTGGGGCGCACGGGCAACATCATCGGCCGCACCAGCCGCGAGACGGCCGCCCAACAGGTGATCTTCGAGATCGTGCTGGCCGTGGAGACGCTGGCCCGCGAGCGCACCGGCGCGTTGATCGTGATCGAGGGCGTGACCGGGCTGGAGGAGCACATGGAGGCGGGGGAGCGCATTGACGCCAAGGTGTCCGCCCGTCTCCTCACGACGATCTTCTTCCCCGGCACATCGCTGCACGATGGGGCCGTGGTCATCCGCGGCGATCAGATCATCGCCGCGGGCTGTGTGCTGCCGCTCACCTCGCGGACACTGGCCGACAGCTCCCTCGGCACGCGGCATCGCGCCGCGGCCGGCATCACCGAGCAGAATGATGCCCTGGCCGTGGTGGTGTCCGAAGAGACCGGCATCGTCTCAGTGGCGCGCAATGGCCGGATCGTGCGGCGGCTCGACAGCCAACGGCTGCACCGCATTCTCGAAAACTTCTATCGGCCGCGGCGGCTGTTCAGCAGCGAGGGGGAGCGATGAGGCGTTGGCTTTCACACTTCGGCTCGGCCGCGTTATCGTTGCTGCTGGCGGTGACGGTCTGGTTGGTCGCCGTACAAGAGGAGAATCCGCGCGATTGGTTCGGTGAGCCGATCCCCATCAGCCGGGTGGGGCTGCCCGATGACCTGAGCGTCTTCGGCGAGATGACCACCCAGGTGCGGGTCGAAATCCGGGCGCCGAAGCAGCGGTGGCGCGATCTCACGGCACGCGACTTCACCGCCTGGGTGGATCTGGCAAATATGTCGGCCGGTGAGTATGACGTGCGGGTGCAGATCAAGCCGCCCGATCCCGAAGTGCAGGTCTTGTCTGTCAATCCGCTGAAGGCGCGGGTGCGGTTGGAGGCGCGCCGCGCGAAGTCGGTGCCGGTGCGGGTCAACGTGTTGGATGCGCCCGCGTTTGGCTACGACTGGGCCGCGCCGGTGATCTCACCGACGCATGTGATGGTGTCCGGCTCGACCCCCCTTGTGGATCAGGTGGAGTCGGCCGCGATTGACCTCTATCTGCGCGGGGCACGGGCGAACGTGGAGCGCACGCTCCGGCTGACCCCGCGCAACCTGGCGGGAGATATGGTTGACACGGTGGCTTTGTTGCCGCGCGAGGCATTGGTCTCGGTACCGATCGTCCAATTGCCCGGCTACCGCGAGGTCGCCATCCTTGTGGAGCCAAACGGCCGGCCGGCCTCGGGACACACGCTCAGCGGCGTCTCCGCTGAGCCGAAACTGGTCACCCTGTACGGCGATCCGGCCATCATGAGCGGCCTGAGCGGATACATCACGGTCGCGGTAGATATCTCCGACGCCAAAGCCGATGTGGCCGAACGCGTCCCGCTGCAGCTCCCGGAGAGCGTCTCGGCGTTGGGCACGCAGAGCATCAACGTGCTGGTCAACATCCAGCCGATTACCGGCGCACAGACGATCCGGCGGCGTCCGGTGATCCAGGGTCTGGCGCCCGGCCTGACCTATACCCTGGGGCTGGAGTCCGTGAACGTGTTCTTGTCGGGGCCGGTGTCCAAGCTCGACGAGTTGAAGCCGGACGCCGCGCCGGTGATCCTGGATCTGACCGGTCTTGGCCCAGGCGTACACGTGGTGGAACCAAAGGTGCCGACCCCGGAAGGGATCCGGGTCGAAGGGCTGATCCCGCAGACCGTCGAGGTGATCATCGGCGCGCCGGCGACGGCGACCCCGACGGTGACACCGTCAGGATCGCCATCGCCATCCGGCCCAGGGCGTGGGCCTTGAGCTTGCGAATGTAGTGCAAGATGCCATCTTGCACTACGTCTTGTGTCGGAATGGATTCTTTTTTTGAGGCATACATGCGTAAACCAATCGTCGCCCTGGTCGGGCGGCCCAATGTGGGCAAATCTACCCTCTTCAATCGGCTGGTCGGCGAACGCCGCGCCATCGTCCAGGATGAGCCGGGCACGACCCGCGACCGGCTCTATGGCGAGACCGACTGGGCGGGCAGTTCATTCCTGGTGGTTGACACGGGCGGCCTCGACATTGCCGCCACCGACAAAGCCCCGCAGAAGGGGGATCAACCCACCGCCTTGAGCACCTCCTCGCGCGATTTCGTGCATGAAATCCGCGAACAAGCGGAGATTGCCATCGAAGAGGCGGATGTCGTCGTGTTCCTGGTGGACGCGCGCGACGGCGTCACCGCCGCGGATCAGGATGTCGCCGAGGTTCTGCGGCGCTCCGGCCGGCCGGTCATCCTGGCGGCCAACAAGGCCGACAACGAGGCGCGGCGCCAGGCCGCGCTGGAATTTTACGAGCTGGGGCTGGGCGAGGCCTATCCGATCTCCG
>CAZYHE010000007.1:18794-20997 GCA_964647225.1 uncultured Anaerolineales bacterium | reverse complement strand
ACGGCGGGCATCCGCCGCCGCGGCCGCGTCGAAAGCGGCGTCGAGCAATACAGCGTGCTCCGGGCCATCAGCGCCATCGAGCGCTCGGATGTGGCCCTGCTCGTGCTCGATGCGACCGCCGGCATCATCGCGCAGGATTCGCATGTCGCCGGCTTCGTCCTGGATGCCTACAAGAGCGTGGCGCTGATCGTGAACAAGTGGGATGCGGTCGAGAACAAGCAGACCGAGACGGCCGATTTGTTCTCGCAGACTATCCGCGAACAGCTCCGCTTCCTGGATTACGTGCCGGTGCTCACCGTGTCGGCGTTGACCCACCAGCGGGTGAGCAAAGTGCTGCCGCTCGCCCTGATGATCGCCGCGCAGCGCAAGCTGCGCATCCCCACCGGCGAGCTCAACCGGCTGTTGCGTGACGCGATGCAGGCCCATCCGGCCCCGAACCGCCGCGGCAAGCAGCTCAAGTTCTTCTACGCAACGCAGGCCGAGATCGAGCCGCCCACCTTCGTCCTGTTCGTGAATGATCGTGAGCTGGTACACTTCTCGTATGCCAGATACCTGGAGAACCAAATCCGGGTCGCGTATCCGTTCACAGGCACACCGCTGCGCCTGGAATTCCGCAACCGGAAAGAAACGCCGGAGTAAGCTATGACAGCTCAGGATGCTTCGCGCTGTTTGAGGCCGATGAAACCATGAGGAAGAAATTCACGCATTTGCAGGCCTGGCTGCGGGAACGCTGGCTCGAAGTGGTGATGACCGCGGGCCTCGTTGGGGTCGTGGCCTGGCTCGGCACGATCGGCTACGGCTTTCTGCCCAAGCCGCCACCCGTCCCGACCCCGCCGCCGGCCGGGAAGTTCGACGGCCTGACCGCCTACGGGCACGTCCTGGCGCAGGTCGAATTCGGCCCGCGGCCGACCGGCTCGGAAGCGAGCAAGGAGACGGGCGACTACATCCTCGATAAATTGAAGGCGGCCGGCTGGCAGACCGAGGAACAGCCCTTCATCTATCAGGGGGTCAAGGGCCGCAACATCATCGGCCGGGCCGGCGCCGGGCCGATCGTGATCGTCGGCGCGCACTACGACACGCGGCGGCGGGCCGACAACGACCCCGACACCGCCCGGCGCAGCGAGCCGGTGCTCGGCGCCAACGACGGGGCCAGCGGCGTCGCCGTGCTGCTGGAGTTGGCCCGCGCCCTCGACAAGAACCGGCTGAAGAACGAGGTGTGGCTGACCTTCTTCGATGCGGAAGACAATGGCCGGCTCGATGGCTGGGAGTTCATCGCCGGCTCGCGCTACATGGCGCAAAACCTCACCGCGCAACCCAAAGCCGTGATCATCGTAGATATGGTGGGCGACGCGGATCAACAGATCTTCAAGGAGCGCAATTCGACGCCCGCGCTCCAGGATAAACTGTGGGCCATCGCGGCCAACCTGGGCTATGAGAAGTTCTTCATCCCGGAACCCAAGTGGGCGATGACCGATGACCACACGCCGTTCTTGCAGCGCGGGATCCCGGCAGTGGACATCATTGATTTCGACTATGCTCATTGGCACACAACGCAGGACACAACCGACAAGATCGCGCCGATCTCGCTCGAGCGGGTGGGGCGGGTGGTCAAGACGTTCCTGGAGACCCAGGGCGTAGACCTGACACGGTGACACGGTGACAAGGTGAAGACACAGATATATAATGTCGAACCGCCGCCCGAAACCGCCATCCTGGTGGGCGTCGAGATCAAGGGCCGGCCCGGCGCCGCGGCCGGGGAAGCCGCGCGCTGGCGGCTCGAAGATTCGCTGGCCGAGTTGGGGCGACTGGCCGAGACTGCGGGCGTGCAGGTCGTCGCGACCCTCGAACAGCGGGTGGATCGGCCCAACCCCGCGACGTTGATCGGTTCGGGCAAGGTGGCGGAGCTGGTGGCCCTCCGCGCCGACACCGGCGCGCAGGTCGTCATCTTCGATGATGAATTGTCGCCGGCCCAGCACCGCGAGTTGGAACGCGCCATCGGCAATGAAGAAGTCAAGGTGCTCGACCGCACGGCGCTCATCCTCGACATCTTTGCGCAGCACGCCCGCACGCGCGAAGGCGCGCTCCAAGTCGAACTCGCCCAGTACCAATACCGCCTGCCCAGGCTGACGCGCGCCTGGACGCACCTGGCGCGCCAATCGGGCGGGGCGGCCGGTCGCGGCGGCACCGGCGGCGTGGGGCTGCG
>CAZYHE010000007.1:17417-18784 GCA_964647225.1 uncultured Anaerolineales bacterium | reverse complement strand
GGCTGCGCGGCCCCGGCGAAACCCAGCTCGAAGTGGATCGCCGCGAAATCGGTAAGCGCATCACCCACCTCAAGCACGAGCTGGAGGAGGTGCGCGCCTACCGGGCGAACTTCCGCCGCCGGCGCTTCGAGGAGGGGGTCCCGGTCGTGGCCCTCGTGGGCTACACCAACGCCGGCAAATCCACCCTGTTGAATGCGCTCAGCGGCGCGGATGTCTACGTCGCCGACCAGCTATTCGCCACCCTCGATCCCACCACCCGGCGGGTGGTCCTCCCCGGCGGCCGCGAGGTGCTGATCACCGACACCGTCGGCTTCATCCAGAAGCTCCCCACGGCCCTGGTGGCCGCGTTCCGGGCTACACTGGAGGAGATCGCCGAGGCCGATCTGATCTTGCACGTAGTTGACATAACCCATAATAACGTCCAGGAACAGGTCGCCACGGTCCTGAAGGTGCTGGCGGAATTGGATGCGACCAGCCAGCCCATCGTGACGGCGTTCAACAAGATGGATCGCCTCCCGCCGCTCGATGCGCCGGCCGCGCTCATTGACGACCTGCCCAACAGCGTCCCGGTGTCGGCGCTGACGGGGGCGGGGGTGCCCGCACTCGTCGCCCGGATCGAGGAGGTGCTGACCGAAGAGTTGGTGGATCTGGCCCTGCTCCTGCCATATCAGCGCGGCGACCTGCTCGGCCTGTTCCACCAGCGCGGGGTCATCGAGCGCGAGGAACACGGGCCAGAGGGCACGCGGCTGTGGGGGAAAGCGCCGGCCCGGCTGGCGGGGCGGTTCCAAGCCTATCGCTGGCCGCCGGTGGTCAGCGAGGACGAAGTGTGAGCCGATAGTCTGAATTTACATAATTCATAATCCATGATCCGGTTTCGAGGCTGTGCGAAGCCTCCTTTAGGATCAGCCGGTTGCGTCCGCCGCCCACGAAAAACCGGCTGAAGCCTCGAGTCCAGAAGATCAGCCGAATAGCCATCAGTCGGTTTCAGCGCCGGAGCCGGAATGCCGATCTCGACGGGCCAAACAGTCAGTTGCGTCAAAAGGGAGTGCATCGGGCGGGCCGGCTGCGCCCCCATCTTATGTCGCCTGTGCGGCCAGGGTTGCATGTTCACACTATACATGTTATGTAGACTATTATACTCTGAAAGCGGTTTACTCGACATAAATGCGCCCCCGCTGCATCCTTACGGCATAGCGACCGGGGGGTCGAACTTTGTCCTATGGTGACGATTATTACGGTATTCGCCCGGCGGCCGGCGCATAATGCCACCAAACCAACGCAGTCATTGCGAGCGTCTTTTGCGAAGCAATCTCCTGCCGGGGGATTGCTTCGGGGCTGCGGCCCCTCGCAATGACGTGCGCGTCTAA
>CAZYHE010000007.1:0-17407 GCA_964647225.1 uncultured Anaerolineales bacterium | reverse complement strand
AGTCGCGGCGAGCGATCAGCGAAGCATCTGGGCGAGACCCTTCGCTGATGGCTGGCGCAAGGTATCATACGTCGCAGATCCGCTCAGGGTGACAATATCAAGAAGTCGCCCAAACATTATGTCTAGTCCGAAATGAGACCTTGCCAGTGCGTCACACCCGAAGCCTCCTGACCGCCATCGCCGCGCTGGCCGTGGTGGGCGTTACATTTCTCGGCGGCTATCTGGCAGGCGACTGGCGGGCGCGGCGCGCTGCCAGCTCCGACGCGGATTACAGCCTGCTCTGGCAGGTGCGTGATTTGCTGAGCACGCGCTTCCTGGGCGACATGCCCGATGCGCAGGCGCAACTGTTCGGCGCGGTGCGGGGCCTGGTCGGCGCCTACCAGGATCCATATACCGTCTTTGTCGAGCCGGCCCCGCGGCGGATCGAGCGCGATGAAATCCGCGGCCACTTCGGCGGGATCGGCGCGACGATGGGCCGCAACGAGGGCGGCGATCTGGTGCTGACGCTGATGCGCGACCGCCCGGCCGCACGCGCCGGGGTCAAAGATGGCGATATCCTGCTGGCGGTGGATGGCAAACCGATCACGCGCCAGATGAGCGTGCAGGATGTCGTGGGCCTGGTGCGCGGCGACGAAGGCACAAAGGTCGTTTTGACGCTTAAGCGCGCGGACACGGCCAGCCCGCTCGACATCACGGTGGTGCGGGAACGCATCGAGACGCCCAGCGTCGAATGGCGCGTGCTCAGCGAAGCCGACCACATCGGTTATGTCAAAATCAGCCTCTTCGGGGAGCGCACCACCCAGGAACTGGAGACCGGCCTGGCTGAACTGTCTGCGAAGGGTGTAGACAAACTGGCGCTCGACCTGCGCGGCAACGGCGGCGGCCTGGTGGATACGGCTGTTGATGTCACCAGCCGCTTCCTGGCCGACGGCACCGTGCTCTACGAGACGAAGCGCGACGGGCAGGAGCGCTATTACCCGGTGAAGCGGGTCACTAGCCCCGCGCACAAGTGGCCGCTGGTCATCCTGGTGGATGCGGGCACGGCCAGCGCGTCGGAGATCGTGGCCGGCGCATTACGTGATGCCCAGCGCGCGGTGCTCATCGGCGAAAAAACTTACGGGAAGGGATCGGTGCAAGAAGTCCACGAGTTGCCGGGCGGCACCTCCCTGCACGTGACCGTGGCCCGCTGGCTGACCCCGGCGCGCCACCAGATTGACAAAGTTGGCCTGGCGCCAGATATCCAGGTCAACATCTCGGCAGCCGATCGTGATGCGGGCCGCGACCCGCAATTGACCAGGGCGCAATCCTGGCTTTATGGTGAGAAATGAAAGAGAACAAATCGGTTAACGTAGTGAAGATCTTCCTGGGCATCATCTTTGCCTTTGTCCTGGTCGTGTCGGCGTTCGGGGCGGGCTTTGGCGCGAGGGCTGCCAGCGTGCGCCCCCAGGCGGCGGTCCCCATCACGCTGCAAAACGTGCCAGAGGTGGACGGCCGCCCCGCGCCGACTGCGCCCGTCCCGGCCCTCCCTTCCCCGACGGGTGTCGCGCCCAGCCCCACCCCGGCCAGGCCGACGGCGACACCCGCACCGCCACGCGCCGGCGCCAACAACAGCGCCAGCGATGACGAGTTGTTCGATGAGGCGCTCTTCCGTGAGGTGTGGGGGCTGCTCAAGAAACAGTTCTACGGCGACCTCCCGCAGGGCAAAGAGATCACCTACGACGCCATCCGCGGCCTGGTGGAGCGCCTCGGCGATGAGCATACCGCCTTCGTGGATCCGAAGACGGCCGAGTTGTTCAACACCGACATGCAGGGCAGCTTCGAGGGCATTGGCGCCCAGGTTGAGCTGGCGGAAGGTGGCGGGGTGCGCCTGCGCTACCTCTTCCCCAACCAACCTGCCGAGAAGGCGGGCCTGCTGGCCGGGGATGTGATCCTGGCGGTGGACGGCAAAGACATCACCAAGCTGACGCTCATGGAAGCGATCGCGCTGATCCGCGGGCCGCGCAACAGTAAGGTCACGCTGACCATCCGCCGCGACCAGGAGAAGCCGCGCGACATCACCGTGACCCGCGACCGGATCGAAATCCCGGCTGTCGAGACCAAAGTCCTCGCCGAGGGCAAGATCCAGTACGTGGCACTGAGCGAATTCAGCAGCATCGCGCCGAACCGGCTGGCCGACGCGCTCAACAAGGCGCTGGATCAGAAACCGGCCGGGTTGATCCTGGATTTGCGCGGCAATCCGGGCGGCCTGCTGGACGCCTCGGTGAAGATCGGCAGCTACTTCGTGCCAAAGGGGCCGATCCTGATCGAACGCCTGAAAGATGGGACGCAGAAAGTCTACGATCGCCAGGGGCGCTATCTGCTGGGCGACACGCCGCTGGTCGTGCTGGTGAACGCCGGCAGCGCCAGCGCCTCCGAGATCGTCGCGGGCGCGATCCAAGATGCGGGCACCGGCGTCCTGATCGGCGAGAAGACCTTCGGCAAAGGCTCGGTGCAATTGCCCAACATGCTGAGCGATGGCTCGCAACTGCGCGTGACGATCGCCCGCTGGTTCACCCCGAAGGATCGCGGCATCCACGACGCGGGGCTGGAGCCAGATATCGTCGTCCCGTTGACCAAAGAAGACGCGGCCGCCAAGCGCGACCCGCAGCTTGATCGGGCCGTCCAATACTTGCTGGAAAAAAGCGCCAAGTAACGATCTGTCGGCATGGACGCCGGCGAAGCACAAAGAAGGTGGAGGATTCGTGGCCAGGCAGAGCGAAGGGGAAGAAGTTAAGCAGGTTGCAACAAACCGCAAGGCGCTTCATGACTATTTCCTGGAGGATGTCTACGAGGCCGGCATTGCCCTGACGGGCACGGAGATCAAATCGGTGCGCGCCGCGCGGGTGAACCTGCGGGACGGGTTCGTGCAACTGCGCGGCGGCGAGGCATGGCTCCTCAACGTGCATATCTCGCCGTATGACTTCGGAAACCGGGAGAACCATGAGCCGCGGCGCGAGCGAAAGCTCCTGCTGCACCGGCAGGAGATCAGAAAGCTGCAAAGCAAGGTGTCGGAGCGCGGGTGGACGATCGTCCCCCTGCGCATGTATCTGAAGGATGGTCGCGCCAAGCTGGAGGTCGCCCTGGTGCGCGGGAAGCGGCTCTACGACAAAAAGGATTCCATCGCCGAGCGCGATGCAGATCGCGAGCTGCGCCGGGAGCTCAAAGACCTGGGGCGCGAGTAGCGAGCCGCATCCTTCGACTACGCAGCCGGCCTTTGGTAGCATCGGGCCTTGTGCCCGTCGGTCGCGCGGGACGCCCACAAGGGGCTACGCTACGTCTGTCCGGTAATGAGGACTTGCCAAATCCTCCGCGGCGCAACTTGCACAAGCCATGCAGGTATGCTATAGTATTCCCGTCCTGGGGATGACTGGTTTCGACGGGGCAGATAGGTCGTAAGCTGCAAGCCGAGGCGCTCTCACCTCGCAAATCCAGAGCAAAAACACAAGTGCCAAAAGCACAAACGCGTTTGTCTTCCCGACTGCCCGCACCAACGCACTCGCGCTGGCTGCGTAACAGAGAGGGAGCGAACAAACTGGTCGCCGCAGGGTGACCACGGTGCCTTCGATGGGGCCAGGCGGCGTCGAGGTGCATCGTCATAAACCGTAAGGTGCGGCCCGCAGACGCCGATAGGCGGGCCTAAGCACATCGGCTAGCCGGGCTAGTGGACGGTGGTTGCTGCCGGACCGACCGGTGAAATTCTAATCAGCAGCTAAGCTTGTAGACGCTTTCGGTCGTTTGTTTCGGACCCGGGTTCGACTCCCGGCATCTCCACCAGTGGTTGCGAAAAGGGCTGCTCAAAAGGCAGCCCTTTTGCTTCGATTCTTCAGACAGAGAGACTGCTTTGACTACTCCTTCCGGCGGACTCCCCTTCCCCAGCGGCGGGGCCTTCACGCATGAGTTATCCCAGGCCATCAAGTTCGCGCGCGAAGCCGGCGCCATCGTCAAGACCTTCTACCAGGTATCTCCCAACATCCGGTGGAAAGATCCAACCGAACCTGTGACCGAGGCTGATCGGGCGGTCAATGCTTACCTGGTCAAACAACTCAGCCTCGCTTTTCCGCAAGATGGCATCCTGGCGGAAGAATCGAAGGATGATCCGATCCGCCTCGGCAAGCGCCGCGTCTGGATCATTGACCCGTTGGATGGCACCCTCGAGTTCATTGCGCGCAACGGCGAATTCTGCATCATGATCGGCATGGCGCAAGATCACGCGCCGGTGGTCGGCGTCGTCTACCAGCCGATTGACGATGTGCTCTACGCGGCCGCGCTCGGCTCCGGCGCGTTCGTGGAGGAATTCGGCGACCGCATCCCCCTGCGCGTGTCCAGGGAAATGCACCCCCGGCGGTTGCGGATGGTCGTCAGCCGCTCGCACCGGGCCACGCTGGTGGATTCGATCATCGCACGCGCCGGCATCCAGAAGGTCCGCAGCGTGGGCAGCGTCGGCCTCAAGATCGGCCTGCTCGCTCGACGCCAGGCCGATTGTTATGTTCACCCCAACCCCGGCACCAAAGAATGGGACACCTGCGCGCCCGATATCATCTTGCGGGAAGCCGGGGGCAGAATGACGGACTGCTGGAATCGGCTGCTCCCGTATAACCAGCCCGACGTCGTGCGCCGCTTTGGCCTGTTAGCCAGCAACGGTGTGGCGCATCCGCAGCTCGTTGAGCCTGTCGGCCACGTCTTGGACGAAGCCGGCGTCGAACCGGACTTCGGCTTTCAATGATCGAATTCAGCACAGGAAAGGATCGTGCGATGGAAAAAGTGCGTATCGGCGTCGTCGGTGGCAGCGGCGTGTATGACATGCGCCAGCTTACCGAAGTGCAGGAAGTCCGGCTCGACACCCCGTTCGGCGCGCCATCCGATGCCTATGTCGTCGGCAAGCTCGGCGGACAGCCCGTGGCATTCCTGCCGCGCCATGGCCGGGGGCACCGGATCAGCCCGACGCAGCTCAACAGCCGGGCCAACATCTACGGCTTCAAAATGCTCGGCGTCGAGTACCTCATCTCGATCAGCGCGTGCGGCAGCCTGCAACCCGCGCACAAACCCGGCGACATCGTCGTGCCGGATCAGATCTTCGATCGCACGCGCCTGCGGCCGCTGAGCTTCTTCGACGATCCCACCGTTGGCACCAGCGGCCTGGTGGTCCACGTCTCGGTGGCCGAGCCATTCTGCGCCTTCTTGAACGGGATTGTGGCGCGCGGCGTCGAGTTGGCCGGGCATCCCGTACACCGCGGCGGCACGTTCGTCACGATCGAGGGGCCGCGGTTCAGCACCAAAGCCGAAAGCCTCTTCTTCCAGCGCATGGGCTTTGCGGTGGTCGGCATGACGGCCGTCCCCGAAGTCTTCCTGGCGCGCGAGGCCGGGATGAGCTATGCCACGATGGCGCACGTGACCGATTATGATGTCTGGCACGAAACCGAAGCGCCGGTCACGGTCGAGATGGTGGTGCGACAACTGCTCGCCAACGCCGATGTAGCTCGGAATGCCGTCGTCAACGCCGTCGAAATGCTGCGCGACGCCCCCACCCCCCCCTACGCGGATGCGCTGCGCGATGCGGTCATCACCAATCGCTCAGTGATTCCGCCGGCCCTCAAGGCCCGCCTCGATCTCCTAATTGGCAAATACGTTTGAGGCCCCGTCGCTGCGCGCACTCTGACGAGGCGCGCAGCGACGAATCGCATAGTGCGTTTTTGGTATTTTGGGGTTAGAAATTGAGTGTTTGGATTATAGCGTAATGACTATGCGAAAAATCTAGCACATCGCCACGCAAAAACGGCCCCGCCAGCTCGCGATTTGCTGGTGGGGCCGTTCGTTTGGTCGGTCTTTAACTGACTTATGATCCAGCCGCCGCGAGCGCGGCATCTATCATCGTCTTGAATTCGGAGTACGGCGCGGCGCCCTCGATCTTCCTGCCGTTGATGAAGAAACTCGGCGTCGCCTGGACACCGAGCCGGGCGCCTTCGGCGTTTTGGTTCTGCACTTCCGGGATGAACTGGCCGCTGTCTACGCACCGGCCAAACTGAGCCGCATCCAGGCCGATCTGCACGCCGTAGTCCTTGAGCGCAGCCTTGGAAAAAATGCTCTGCGACTGTCCGGTCCCCGACTTATTGAAGAGCACTTCGGAATAATCCCAGAAGCGCTTTTGGTCCGCAGCGCAATACGCGGCGTTTGCGGCATCACGCGTACTCGCTCCTTCGATGATGAAGCTCTTATACTCGAAACGCACCTTGCCGGTCTTCTCGTACTCCTCGCGCAATTGCCGGCCCTGGTTGAGCGCAAACTGCCGACAATAGGTACAGCCGTAGTCCGAGTATTCCACAATCTTGACCGGCGCGTCAACCGGCCCCCAGCCCGTCCCTTCGGAGATCGCCCCGCTGGTCGTGATGGGCCGATTCATGGCTTGTACCTGGAGCACGATGACTACCACCAACACCAGCGCCACCGCGCCGATAATCCCCCACAGCACGATCGGCGAACCGGTCTGCTTCTTTTTCGCCGCAATCTTGGCTTTCCCCTGGGGGACGCCAGCAGACTTCGGCATCTGAGTACGTTTTGCCATCCCTTTTCCCCTCTCTACGTTACAGTATTCAGCCACCGCACAAGCGGCCTGGCAAAGATCGGGATCAGTATATCACAGGAAGCTCAATTGACAACAAGCAGGCTTTGCCGTATGATGTGTTGGCCCCGGAAAACGGGCGCCGGGCGGGGGACGCCGTGCCGGCTGGAAAGGAAACTGAGAGATGAGCGCGGGAGCGCCGGCGATCTGCTGGCGCGATCTGGTTGGGCGGCCAGGGCGTGCCGGCATGGCGGGGCTTGTGGGTCTGGCCGCGCTTGCGGTCTGGATCAGCAGCGCGCCGCTGGCGTGGGCGCTGGCGCTGCCCAGCATCGCGGGGCTTGCGCTTGCCATCGCGATTGAACCGCTGGTCGGACTGGTGACGCTGGCCCTGCTCATCCCTTTCGGGAGCGCCATCCCACTGCCCATCCCGGGCGCGAACGGCGTTGATCTGCTGATGCTGGCGGCGGTCGCCGGCTGGCTCGCCCGGCAGATCGCGCAGCGAGAGATTATCTTCCGGCCGCCGCCCCTTGTCGGGAGCCTTGCGGCGCTGGTCTGGCTGCTGGCGTTGAGCCTGACTCAGGCGCACTCCTGGCGCGAGGGCCTGCCGGAGCTGCTCAAATGGGCAGAGTTCGCCCTCCTTTACATCGTGGCGACGCAGATCCTGGTGAACGAGCGGGCGGTGCGCTGGGTGATCGGCGCGCTGCTGGTGGCCGGCCTGATCCAGGTCGCGCTCGGCGCCTATCAGTTTTGGGGGCAGGTCGGGCCGCCGGCGTTCGCCTTGCCGGGGGGCCACATGCGCGCCTACGGCGCCTTTCGCCAGCCGAATCCCTACGCGGGCTACCTGGGCTACCTTGCGCCGGTCGCGGCCAGCCTGGCGGCCGCGGGGCTATGGCTCTGGCTGGCGAGCCGCAACCGGCGCGATCTGGCCGCCGGCCTGCTCTGCGGCGCTGCGGCGCTCCTGCTGGCCGCGGGGATCGGCATGAGCTGGTCGCGCGGCGGGTGGCTGGCGCTCGCCGCCGCGCTGACCGTGGTGATCGCCCTGCGCAACCAGCGCACCGCGCTCCTGACGTTGGCCGCCGGGGCCGTGCTGATCGGGGTTATCGGTTTGACCGGCATTGGCTGGCTGCCCGGCCCAATCGAGGGGCGGTTGCACGACCTGGGCAGCTACCTGGGGGGGCCAGACCCGGCCCGAACCGAGATCACGGACGCGAACTTCGCCGTGCTCGAACGCCTCGCGCACTGGCAGGCCGGGCTGGACATGTTCCGCGATCACCCGTGGCTGGGCGTGGGCATCGGCAATTACAGTGCGGCATACGCGGGCTATGCGCTGCCGCATTGGTATGAACCGCTCGGCCATGCGCACAACATCTTCATCAACTTTCTGGCCGAGACCGGTGTGGCCGGCGCCGGGGCGTTTGCGCTGGTGTGGCTCGGCGCGTGGCGGCTGAGCTGGCAGACCACCCGGCGCGCGGCGCGGCATGGGTCGGTGGTTGCGTCCGCCCTCCCGGTTGGCGTCCTGGGCGTCCTGACATACCTGACCGTGCATGGTCTCTTCGACAATCTATTCGTGCAACACATGCAGCTCCAGCTTGCCCTGCTGCTGGCTTGTGTTGCGATCATCTATCGGAACGAGGCAACGTCTTGACCTATCTCACCGCCCGTTTGAGCGGGCTGCGCGGCGCCCAGGCCCGCCGCGAGATCGGACGCTTTCTGAGGTACGCAATCGTGGGCGCCTGGGGTTTCACTGTTGATTTCAGCGTCCTGAATTTCCTGCTCTTTGTCGCACACTTTCCGCCGTGGCTGGCCAACACCTGCTCTTTTTCGATTGCCGTACTGAACACCTTCGCGCTCAACCGGCGGTGGACGGTGCCGGAAAGCCGCCAACGGCCGGTCGCGCAGCAATTGGCGCAGTTCTTCCTGGTGAACCTGGTGGGGTACGCCATCAATGAGACGATCTTCCTGGGGAGCCACGCATTGATCTGGCAGCACTTCCTCCCGACCGCGCTCGCCTGGAATTTCGCCAAAGCGACGGCCAGCGGTATCGCGCTCTTCTGGAACTTCAGCGCCAACCGCCTGTGGACCTGGCGCGGACTATAGGCGATTCGCGCCCGGAGTAAAATCATCTTGACCGAACAGAGCATCATTGCAAAACCCCAACTCCCGCGGTGGCTGGGCTGGATCGCCCGGCTGCCGCTGATCAATCGTCTCGGGCTGGAGCATCGCCCGAAGGAATTCACGCGTTTCCTGAAGTTCGCCACCGTCGGCGTCATCGGGATGTTCGTGGATCTGTCCATCCTCACATTGTCCAGGGAGCTGCTGGGGTTGCCCCTGGAGCTCGCCCTGGGCCTCGGCTTCACCGTGGCCGTGCTGAGCAACTTCATCTGGAACCGGCTGTGGACCTTCCCGGAAAGCCGGCAGCGGCCGCTTGCCAGCCAGATGGGGCAATTCGTGGTCGTGAACATCGTCGGCCTGGGCATCAACGAAGTCGTGGTGCTCGGTCTGCATCCCATATTCTCGTTGATCTTGCCAGACCCGCCCGCCTATCTGTCGGCCAAGGTGATCGCCATCGGCATCGTGCTCTTCTGGAACTACTTCGTGAATCGTGCGTGGACGTATCGTGGCATCCACTGAGGCCGGCGCGGAGGCGGCCCCCCGGTGAAGATCGCGATTGACTACACTCCTGCCCTCAGACAAGGCGCCGGCATCGGCCGCTACACGCGCGGCCTGGTGGCAGCGTTGGCCGAGGTGGATCAGCGCAATCGCTACACCCTGTTTTGCGCCGGGGAAGCCCCGCCGGCCGACCAGTGGCCGGCCGGCTTCGCCATCCGCCGCACGCGCATCCCGGCGCGCTGGCTGACCGCGGCCTGGCACAAGCTGCGGCTGCCCATCCCGGTGGAGCTGTTCGCCGGGGGCTGCGACCTGTACCACTCCCCCGATTTCACCCTGCCGCCCTTGTGCTGCGCCCGCGGCATCGTCACGATCCACGACCTCTCCTTCCTGCGCGTGCCCGAATGCGCCGATCCGGGGCTGCGCGCCTTCCTGGCGCGGGCCGTCCCGAGCGCGGTCGCCCGCGCCCACCGCGTCCTGGCCGATTCCGAGAGTACGCGGCGCGACCTGATCGCGCTCCTGGACGTCCCGGCCGAGAAGATCAGCGTGGTGACGCCGGCCGTCGAGCCGCGCTTTCACCGCGTGGCGGATCAGGCCCGGCTGGGGGAGGTCAGGAGCCGTTATGGGCTGCCCGGCCAATTCATTCTGGGGATCGGAACGTTGGAGCCGCGCAAGAACTTCGCCGGGCTGATCCGCGCCTACGGCCAGCTCCGGCGCACGACGGCGCTCCCCCACGCCCTGGTGATCGCGGGGCGTCCGGGCTGGCTCTACGAGGCGATCTATGAACAGGTCAGAGAAGAGGGGCTGACCGAGGCGGTGCGCTTCCTCGGCTTCGTGGCCGACGCCGATCTGCCGGCGCTCTACACGCTGGCCGATCTCCTCGCCTATCCGTCACGCTACGAAGGCTTCGGCATCCCCGTGCTGGAGGCGATGGCGTGCGGGACCCCGGTCGTGACGAGCGACAACTCAAGCCTGCCCGAAGCCGCGGGAACCGCGGCCCGGCTCGTCAACGCCGATGATCTTGCGGGGTTGGCCGAGGCGATGGCGCAGGTCATCGGGGATGCCGCGCGGCGCGGGGAGATGATCGAACGGGGTTACGCCCAGGCCCGGCGCTTCACATGGCACGATTCGGCCCACGCGCTGGTGGACGCCTACCGGGCGGCGGCAAACTGAGGCGACACATGGATTCACGCTATCTACAAATGCGGCGCAGGTTGCGGCGAGATCGGGTGCGGTGGGTCATCCTGATCGCGGCCGCCGCCATCGGCCTGGCCGGCTATTACGGGCCGTGGGTCCCCCACAAGGCCGCCGGGTTGATCGTGATCGGTCTGGACTTGGCGGAATATGTCAAGTTCTTACCGGATGTCATCGCCGGCCGGGTGGTCTTGCGCCGAGAGATCTTCTATCTGCCGCTCGCAGCGGCAAGTATCGGCGCCAGCCTGATCGCGAGCCGCCGCGCGACCTTGCCGGCCTGGGGACGCGTCCTGCTGGCGCTGGCGAGCATCCCCTGCGCGGCCGCCGCGTTGCCGCCGGCGTGGAGCCCGGCGGTCTTGCTGCTCCCCGAATTCCGGTTACAGGTCGCGGGCATGGTGCTCTGTTGGCTGCTTGTTCCCGGCGTCCTGCTCACCCGCTACCTGCCGGACCGGCTGATCCTGGCGCTCATCGCGCTGCTCAGCCTGGCGGCCGCGCTCGCCCCGGCCTGGGGTTTCCTCCAGATTCACGCCGGGATCGAGGCGCTCTACCGCCAGGTTCTCCCGTTGGGCTGGGGTTTCTGGGCGGGCACGGTAGGATTCCTGGCGGCCGCGGTTTTCGCTTGCGCCGAGGCGCTGCGTGCCTGACGCAAGCGCATCAGCTTGATCCGTGCAACGCCTTGAGGGCCGCCTGCGCCGCGGGCGGCGTCACCAGTTCCGGCTCCATACCCTCCAGCGCGGCCACCACTGGGCTTACCAATTCAGCCAGGCCCCGCCGCGCCGCGGCCTTCAACACGTGATGCGCACCCTCGCGCAGCCAGATGGCATCGCCATGATCGGCCAGCGCCGCCAGGAGCGGCTCCAGGGCCTTCCGGCCAATCAGCGCCAGGCCTTCCGCGGCCAGCCAGCGCACATCGAAGGATGTATCCTCCAGCGCCGCCACCAGCGCCCCGGCCGACGCGGGATCGGCCAAGTCATGCAGCGCCTTCGCGGCCTCCCAGCGCACCTGGGCCTCGTGGCTGCCCAGAGCCGCCACCAAAGCCGGGACGGCCGGGCGGCCGATTTGCACCAACGCCTCACGCGCCTTTTGGCGAATCGAACCGCTGCCATCGGCGAATGCAGCCACCAATGATGCGATACTTGACGAATGCAGATCGGACGACGCGATCATGGTTGCCTCCTTTAGCAGCTTCGGCTGCTGCGATCCCCCACTCTTGAGCCGCCACCTCGCTGTCCACCACTTCATCCAGCCATACTCAACATATCACAGCGCGACCGAAAAGTCAATGGTTTTTGCGCAATGCGGCGGGTAAGAGTATGATGATCCACATGAACGAGGCTGATTGGCCATCTGAACCGGGGGTCTACGCGCTGGTGCTGCATGTCGCCACGCCACAGGCATTCCCGGTCGGCCGCCTGGGCCTGATCACCCTGGCGGCCGGCTGCTATGCGTATGTGGGCAGCGCGCGCGGCCCCGGCGGCTTGCGCGGGCGGTTGGCGCGGCATCTGCGCCCAGAGAAGCGGCTGCACTGGCACATTGATGCGCTGACGCAGCGCGTCGCAGTGGCGCAGGTCTGCTGGCAGGCCACCGCTGAGCCGCTCGAATGCCGGTGGGTGCAGACGCTGTTGCGCCTGCCCGGCGCCACCGCACCCGCGCGGGGCTTCGGGAGCAGCGATTGCCGCGCCGGCTGCCCCAGTCACCTGATCCGGCTGCCGGACGGCCTGCCGATCGAGGCGCTATGCACAATCCTGCAAGACCCTCTCACGGGAAGGGATCGAATATGACCGGCAGGTAGAGCCGGCGGTCTAGCGGGCCAATGTGAACCGTCAGCGTCACGGGGACGCCGACCTGCTCCCGCCACGGATCATTGCTCTTGATCAGCATGTCGGCGGTGTAGACGCCCCCGCCCAGGTCCACCCGGCTGAACGTGACCGTCACCGGCACGCTGCCGCCCGGCAGAACCGAACCCATGGCCGGCGCCTGATCCAGCCACCGCGCGTCGCCGGTCGCGCCGCCCGATGCCAGCCAGACCACGATGTTGTGCAACAATGTCGGAACATCCCCCGACCAGAACGGGTAACCGGCGCCGTTGCCCAACAGCAGATTCACGCCCACAACCCGCGATTTGACGGCGACGAGCGGCGTTCCATCGCTCCAGCTCGCCACCAGGGTCGCACTCGCGAGGGCCAGCGGATCCTGATGGATGGCCGTCTCAGACAGGCTGGTCACGCCCTGCATGATCGGATGCTCCGGAAGGTAGGCGCCCAGGGTCACGGGGTAGCCCAGATCGGTGGTGGCTTGACCAAACGGCCCGTAGTCCTGATCCATGAAACGGCCCTGGATCGCCCACATGCTGAAATCATACCCGTAGTTGCCGACCACCACTTTGCCGCCGCCATCCACATAATCCGCCAGGACGTTGCCGAGCTCAACCGGGTTGATGCCGCCGAACGCCCAAGACCAATTGTCCGTGGTCAAGACCACATCATACGGCCGAAGCTCGGCCAGGCTCGGCGCGCGCGGCGCGTCGAACACCTCGGCTGTGAGATCGGGATACGCCACCAACACGGCCACCAGGTCGCTGACATCGCCGTCTGGGGTAACGATCAACACCTTGATGCCGTTGGATGTGCCCGATCGGCGCAAACCATAGGGCACGCGCAAATCCTGCGCGGGCAGCGTTTTGGCCTCAACCAGGCTCTTCGCGCCGGGCGGGACGGCCGGCACGGTGCGCAGGGGCAGATGGATGGTTACATGCGTGGGCGAAGTTGTCTCGGTGTCGCGGATAGCAAAGGTCAGCTCGGCCTGGCCGGTGTTGCTGATCGTCAGCACGCTCTGGAGCGCCGGTTGATCCGTCAAGTGCGCCGCGAACGTGCTGGGTGCGACCGCCAGCGTGGGATACTGGGCCGGGCCGGGCGGTGTGTAGGCTTCGACCACGTTCGAATAGCCCTCCCGGAATCCGCCCACGGCGTAGAGCTGACCGCCCAACTCGGCCGCGGCCAGGCTGCGCCGGCCGACATCCATCGGGTCCACCGTCTGCCAGCGATTGGCCGCCGGATCGAAGCGTTCCGTCAGGGGGAGGTAGGTGGCCCACCCGCCGCCGATCGCATACAGATAGTCGCCATACCCGACAACGGCCAGGCCGCTGCGCGCCACGCCCATCGGTGATCGCACCGCCTACTGGTCGGCGGCCGGGTCATACGCGTAGAGCGTCGATACCTCGATATTCGAGGCCGCCGCGCCGCCCGTGACATAGACCTGGCCCCCCACGACGCCGGCTGCGCCCCACGCCGTCGCGGCCGGCAGAGGCGCGCAGGCCGACCAGGCATCTGCGGCCGGATCGTAGACCAGACACGCGTCGTCCGTGCCGGCAGGCCCGATGCCGCCGAGCACGTACAGCCGCCCCGCGACCGCGGCCACGGCGGCGGCATGGCGGGCAACCGGCAGGGGCGCGCGGAGGGTCCAGGTGTCGGAAATGGGATCGTACACCTGAAGAGCCGCCGACGCATCAACGCCATCAAAACCGCCGGGCACGTAGATCTTATCGTCCACGACCGCGGCGCTGATGTTGCTCAGGCCGGCGGGCATGGCGGTCTTCCCCGTCCAGGCGTTGGTCGCCGGATCATACGCCGCGACGATGCCGGCCGCCGCCGCGGGCGCGTCGAGCGCCTGCGGCCCGCCGCCGGGCGCAACGGCCGCGGACACAATGCCGGGCGCCGAAGATTCGCCGCCAATCGCATACACCTTGCCACCCACGGCGGCCGCCGCCAGCCGGCTGCGCGCCACGGTGAGCGCGGCGCGGCGCATCCAGGCTGGCGGGCCAGAGGTTGCGACCTGATCCACGCAGAAACCCCAGAAGGCAATAGATGAGTCAGCGCGCAGTTCCACGCGCACGCTATTGCCGGGCACCGGCTTGCTCCAAAGTCCGTCCGGGTAGGCCCCATCAAGCTGCTGGATCTCGGCGCCCTGCGCATCTTTCAGGATGACGTAATCATAGCCACGCTCCGTCTCCAGGCGCGAAAAATGCAGCTTCGTGTATGCCGCCGCCGTATCGGGGTTCTGCACGGTCCAATCGCCGGCAGAGTCGTGGGGATAGGGATGCGCCGACTCGATCAGGCAGTTGGACGGGACCGGCGTGGGGGTGGGGCGCAGCGTCTCGAGCGCCACCGCCGCGTGCGCATCAATGCGGCCCCAGCCAAAGCGGTCATCTCGGCCCGCCGCGCCGCGATCTCGCGCCGTGGACTCGATGGCCCACGCCACCTGATCGGGAGTCCAGCCGAGATGACGCGACCAGACCAGGGCGGCCAGCCCGGCGACGTGCGGACTCGCCATCGAGGTGCCCGCATTCCGCTCGTAGAGGGCCACGGCGGGCGAGACCTTCGAGGTTTCGGAAACCTCGAAGGTCTGCGCCTGGCCGGCCCGCCAGTAGGTGCTCATGATCCAGTGTCGCGGGTCGGTGTCGGATGCGCCGGCCGGATCGCCGCCCGGCGCCGCAATGTCCACCCAGCTCCCGGCGCTCGAGTACGAGGCGTGGTCATCCTGATCATTCGTCGCCGCGACGCCAACGACATTGTCGCAGGCAGCCGGATAGTTGACCGGACTGCCGGCCAGATAATCGTTGCCCGCCGCGGCGACTACCAGCGCGCCCAGACCGTAAGCGTAATCCACCGCTTCTTGCAAGAGCTGGCTGCTGCCCGGCCCGCCCAGGCTCAGGTTGATGATCCGCGCGCCGTGGTCGGCGGCCCAGGTGATGCCCGCGGCGACATCGCTGTAGGAGCCACTGCCAACGTCATCCAACACTTTGACGGGCATGATCCGCGCGCCCCAGGCCACGCCCGCGATGCCGAGCGCGTTGTTAGTCGCCGCCGCCGCGATGCCCGCGACGTGCGTGCCATGCCCATCGTCATCCTGCGCCAGGATGTCTTCGTTCACAAAGTCGTAGCCGGGCACGATCTTGTCTGCCAGGTCGGGATGGCTGAGATCCACCCCGGAATCCACGATGGCGATGGTGATCGTGACCAGCCCGGTCGTCAGATCCCACGCGGCGGGCGCGTTGATCTGCGGGAGGTTCCATTGCTCCGCCGCGTAGTAGGGATCGTCCGGCACGGCCCGCAGATCGAAGGCGCGCGCCAGGAAGTCCGGCTCGACGTAGCGCACCGCCGGCTCGCGGCGCAACTGCCGGGCGACTGCCGCCTCCTCACCGGCCGGGACGGCGACAATGACCGCGCCCAAGCTGGGAACCTGCTCGATCACCGCCAGGCCGCGGCCGGCGAGCATCGCGCCCGCGCGGTCGGCGGACGTCGCGCGGAGTCCCACGATCAGGCGGCCGGGCACATACGACCACACGGCCGGCACGGCGTCCGCGCCGGCCCAGGAGGGCAAAGCGTAGCGGGCGGCCAGCCCGATCAGCGCCAGCCCCAGCAGAAACACGACGTGAAAACGCCACTTCATACCCCAGCTCCTTCGCCATATCCCCAGCTCATTACCGCTGACACATATTCGGCGCATCCTTCGACTGCGTGGCGGAAAAAACGCCGCCACTCCGCTCAGGACGCTTCACTCGACTGATTCGTGGTTTTTTCGATAACTAACCGATACGCATACCCCGCTTCTGCGATCGCCGCCCGCGGCGCGCCGGCGGCCTGAAACAGATCGGACAGTGCGCGGGAGGTCAAGAAGCGACTGCCCATCAAGAGCAGAAACTCGCCCGCCGCGATCAGCTTGACGGAGCCGCGCCGGATGTCCGGTTCCTCGACGACGAGCCGGCCGCCGGGGGCCAGGACGCGCAATAGCTCGGCGGCCGCGCGCGGCTGGGCGACCTGGGGCGACGGGTTGACGAAGTGATGGAACGCATCCACCACCAGCCCGCGCTCGATCTGGCCCGACGGAAAGGGCAGCCGGCCGACATCGCACACGACGGCCGGCAGACCCTTGGCGCGCGCCTGGCGGGCCATGCCGGGCGAGGCGTCACACACGATCACCTGCACGCCGGCTTCGGCGAGGCCACACGCCAGACGCCCGGTGCCGCCGCCCACGTCGAGCAACGTCTGGCCCGGCGCGACCGCCAGCAGTCCGGCCAGAGCATCGGTGGCGTCCGGCGCGACGCGGATGAGGCGGTCGTAGTGGTGGGCGATCAGATCGAAGTGATCGAACCGCCCCAAGATGGCCCGCAGCCACCCGCCGCTCATGAGCCGGCCTCCCGCAGCATCGTCAGCAGCTTGCGCCCCGGAATCTGCCGGAAATTGGCGCCCTGGCTGACCGCGGTCAGCATGGCCGGGATGTCGGTCACGACCGTGCCGGAGATGGCGCTCACCCCATAGTCGAAGAGCAGCGGCGAGAGCGGCGTGGACGCGCCCAGGACAAGGATAAAGGCATCGGGACGGCACAGCGCCGCCGTGCTCTCGAAGGTGCCGTTGACCAGTGTCATGCCGGTGATCGCGACGATGTCGGCGTGGGGGAGCACGTCCGGCGCGGCGCTGGCGGGCAGATCACCGGGGCCGGGGTTCAACTCCAACACGGAGCACACGCCGGCGGCTTCGCGCACGCGCGGCACGAACGGGAAGTGGCCGATGATGGCGACGTGCCGGCCGGCCGCGCGTTCCAGGATCAGCGCCTCGGCGTTGCGCTCGACGCAGGCGGCTTCATCCACCTCCAGCAGCGCGTTGAGCGCGGCAAACCCGATGCTGCGTTCGGTCAGGCTCTCGGATTTCGTCAGCCCGGCCAACTCGCGTGCGTCCCGGCCGATCAGTCCGCCTGCGTCGCGCACCGCCGGCCGGCCGTGCTCCAGGTCATGCACGAGTTGGGTCGCGGCCAGGCCGGCGCGCTGGCCGCGCGCCGCGTCCGCGACAAGCATCGTCCAGAGCGCACCGACGCGGAGATCGGTGACAGGCCCGGAAAGGGTAAGGGTTGCCAACAGTTGATCAATGAGTGCCATCTGGGTGCTCCTGTAACAGTTAATAGACGATCGGTGATCGGCGGCGAACGACCGGCGTCATTCGCGCTCCGTCGTTCGCC
>CAZYHE010000006.1:24106-25137 GCA_964647225.1 uncultured Anaerolineales bacterium | reverse complement strand
CGCGTTGACCGCAAAGTGGAAGTCGAAGCTCTCGACGGAAGTGGTCAGGATGTCGCTTTCGACATCGTGACAATGGGACATGACCAGCGCGGTGACCGGGCCAAGGGCGCGTTCGACGGCATCGAAAACGCGGGCCGGCGCCTCGACCAACGCCAGATCCGCCTCGATGGCGATCGTGCGCGCGCCGAGATTTTCCAGGCTGGCGCACAGCGCCTGCACTTCCTCCGGCACGCTGGCCCAGGGCATCGAGGCATCGTATGGCCGCCAAAAGGTGATCGCCACATCCCAGCCGGCCTGCGCCAGGGCGGTCGCGATGGCCGCGCCGATGCCGATGGCGCGGCTGGCGCCGGTGACGAGAGCGATGGGGCGGGGTGAGGAAGCGTTGTTCATGTGCGAGGCTTTTCGTTTGTGATTATCCCCGATAAACGTTGTTACGCGGGTACGGCAATGAGCGGAGTTGATTCTACGCGCGTCCCGTGCTCCCACAGTTCAGATTCGCTCAAGTCAATCTCCTCGTTCCAACTGACGCCATACCCGCCTGGATCTACCTGGACAGATCGGAAGAGCCAACCCCAGGTAAGTGACCCAAATGCCGAGTTTTGCAGGAGCGGCTTACAATCATAGACCTTGCAGACACCGTTAACGAAGGTGACCTGTAGACGATAGTCGTCAAGGGGAATCGCCGTCTTGATCTTGGGATAGTTGTGCATTGTCAATCTCCAAGAGCGCCGCGAAACCATCTTGTGAGAGCCTGTCATCGGGTCGGATGCGAAGTGCATCTGGCCCGGCGACGACGATTTTTCGAGAAGGCGCTGCCTCGCTGCGCAAGATCGCGCCACCTTCCCGGACACTGGCGACCAGTTCTTCAAACAACTCACGTCTCACGGGACCTTCTCTTCCGCTATCTGCGCCCCGATTCCATGTTTCTCGCGCAACTGCTCGATGCTGATGCCTTGCCCATCGCGCAAGCTGCGTCGCGCTTGCGCCAAACGCGTCTTGAAACGCGGATCGCGCAATAGCGGTTTCTCCGG
>CAZYHE010000006.1:16489-24096 GCA_964647225.1 uncultured Anaerolineales bacterium | reverse complement strand
GCGAAGTGCATCCGGCCCAGCGACGACGAATTTACGGGAAGGCGCCGCCTCGCCGCGCAAAATGGCGCCGCCCTCCCGGATACTGGCGACCAGTTCCTCAAACAACTCGTCTTTCACATCATTCTGCTTTCACGGGTACATTCCAACAGTGAGCCGTCCGTGGTGCGTGTGTTATCTGCCGCGTGGTGTGCTTTGCACCGCCAGCCGACGACGCATCTCCGCAGAGGAAATACCGCCTTCTGTTCTCTGTCGTGCGCGCGAACGTTCAATCAGTGCGATGAATCGAGGATGGGTACTGAGCGTTGTTGTTTCCAAATCTGCGTTTTCAACAGACACTAACGCAGCGATCGGTTTCCCGCCCACAGTCAGTATCATCGGCTCCTTACCAACATCTCGCGCATACTCAGCGAGCGAAGCGGTTGCCTCTGCCAAATCAAGTGTTTTCATAGATCAACAGAACCAGGGAGACTTCCGAAGTCTGACACAGGAGACTTCGGAAGTCTTGCGCCCGCTCACACCCCGCGCAGCTTCAACTCCTCCGCCAGGTGGCACGCCGCGAAGTGATCCGGCTTCAGCTCGCGGAACTCCGGCGTCTTCTCCTTGCAGATGTCCTTCGCGTACCGGCAGCGCGGGTGGAAATAGCAGCCGCTCGGCGGGTTGGAGGGATCGGCCACGTCCCCCTGCATGATGATGCGCTCCGACTTGTACTTCGGGTCGGCCTTGGGCACCGATGACATCAAGGCTTCTGTGTACGGATGGAGCGGGTACATGTAGAGCTGCTCGGCGTCGGCCATCTCAGCCATTTTGCCCACGTACATCACCGCCACGCGGTCCGAGATGTGCTGGACGACGCTCAGGTCGTGCGCGACGAAGATGTACGCCAGGTTGAAGTCGCGCTGGAGGTCTTGCAGCAGGTTCAGCGTCTGCGCCTGGATCGAGACATCCAGCGCGGAGACCGGCTCGTCGCAGATCACCAGCCGCGGGTTGAGCGAGAGCGCGCGCGCGATGCCGATGCGCTGGCGTTGCCCGCCGGAGAACTCGTGCGGGTAGCGCCGCAGATGATCGGCCCGCAGGCCCACCCGCGTCAGCAGGTTGATGATGATCGCTTCGCTCTCCTCCTGGTGATACTGGCCGTGGATCACCATCGGCTCCGCGACGATGTCCCCGACCGTCATGCGCGGGTTCAGCGAGTTGATCGGGTCCTGGAAGATCATCGCGATCTCCCGGCGCACGAGCTTCATCTGCGCCCGATCCAGGCCGGCCAGGTTGATCAGCTTCTCCTCGGCGCCGCCCGCCAACAGGCGGCTCTTGAACCACACCTCGCCGCCGGTCGGCTCGTAGAGGCGCAGGATGGTGCGGCCGGCCGTGGTCTTGCCGCAGCCGCTCTCGCCCACCAGGCCCAGCGTCTCGCCCTGGCGCACGTAGAAGGTGACATCATCTACGGCCTTGACGTTCCCGACGACCTTGCGCAGAAAGCCCTTGTGGATCGGGAAGTATTTCTGCAGCCCCTTGACATCCAGCAAGATGTTATCGGTCTTGGTTGTTTGCGCGGCCATAGCTCACACCTCCTCGTACAGCAGGCAACTGACCCACTGGTCGCCCACGAGTCGCTTCCAGGTCGGCGCGATCTTATCGCACTTGCCGGGCATGAACGATGGGCAGCGCGGATGGAAGACACATCCGGTCGGCAGATTGAACGGGTCCGGCACCATCCCCTCGATCGAAGCCAGCCGCGCACTGGTCTTGCGGCCGACCTTCGGGATGGACTGGAGCAGCGCTTTCGTGTACGGATGCTTAGGCTCGTAGAACACGTCAACCGTGCTGGCGCGCTCGACCTGCTTGCCCATGTACATCACGACGATCTCTTTGGCCATCTCCGCGATGACGCCCAGGTTATGGGTGATGAACATGATCGCCATGTTCTCTTTTTCCTGCATCTCGCGCATGATGTCGAGGATCTGCGCCTCGATGGAGACATCCAGCGCGGTCGTCGGTTCATCGGCGATCAACATGGCCGGGCCGCAGGAGAGCGCAATCGCGATCATCACCCGTTGGCGCTGGCCGCCGCTCAGTTGGTGCGGGTAGCTATCCACCCGCTGCTCGGGTTTGGGGATGCCGACGCGATGCAGCATCTCGATTGCAATCTCACGCGATTCTTGCTTGGTGAGATTCTTGTGCGCCTGGATCGTCTCAGCCAACTGGTCGCCGACCTTGCGGGACGGCGTCAGACGGTGCAGCGACACGGCTTCATCAATGTGCGAGCCGGCGGTGTAGACCGGCGTCAGCGAGCTCATCGGCTCCTGGAAGATCATGCCGATCTCGCCGCCGCGGATTTCACGGATCGTCTGTCCGTCGGGGTCGAGCTTGCTGATGTTGATGATGTCGGTCTGGGTGGAACCGCGCGCCCGGCGATGATACAACACCTGGCCGTTGGCGATCCGGCCGGGCTTGGGGATCATTTGCAGGATGGCGCGCGCGGTGATGGACTTGCCGCAACCGCTCTCGCCGATCACGCCCAACGTCTGCCCGCGGTAGATGTCGAACGAGACCCCATCCACGGCTTTGACGATGCCCGCACGGACGTCGAACTCGACGCGGAGGTCTTGGATTTGAACCAGTAATTCATTCTCAGGCATGGTGATCACCTCCTAACGCCCACCGTACGGATCGAGCGCATCGCGCAGGCCATCGCCCAACATGTTGTAGGCGAGGATGACGAGGAGCAGGAACGGGATGGTCCACATCAGCCACGGCGCAAAGCGGATGGCATAGACCGTCATGGATTCCTGTAAGAGCACGCCCCAGCTTGTCAGCGGCGCGCGCAATCCCAGACCCAGCCAGCTCAGCGCCGTCTCCGCCAGGATCATGCCGGGGATCGAGAGCGTGGCGATGACGATGATGTGGCTCATGGTGCCCGGCAGCAGGTGTCGGAACATCAGCCGCGAATCATCGGCGCCGAAGCTCTTGGCCGCCAGCACGTACTCGCGTTCGCGCAGCGACAGGATCAGGCCGCGCACCTGGCGCGCCAGCCCGCCCCAGCGCACGAACGCCAGGATGACCGTCAGCATGAAGTACACCACGACTGGCGACCAGAAGGCCGGGATGGCCGCCGCCAGCGCCATGAAGAGCGGGATGTCGGGGAATGCGGCCAGGAACTCGGTGACGCGCTGGATGACCACATCCACCGTGCCGCCGTAGTACCCGGAGATCGCACCCAGCACGCTGCCCAGGATCAATGTCAGGAACTGGCCGATCAAGCCGATCATCAGCGAGAGCCGGCCGCCGTACATGATGCGCGAGAAGTAATCCCGGCCGTTCGAGTCGGTCCCCATGATGAAGACCGACGCGGTCGGGTCCTCCGTCCAGGTGCCGTACAGGTGGATATCGGTCGGGATCAGGCCCAATAGCTTGTAGGGATCGCCGGAGACGAAGAAGTGGATTTCGTAGATCCGGTTGGGGTCTTCGACGTAGGTCCGCCGCCGCGCAGCGGTGTCCACTCTCCGCTCCAGGCCGTAGACGAACGGCCGCAGGTGGAATTTGCCCTCTGAGTCCACGAATCGGATCGTCTGCGGCTTGGACTCCGTGTATTCGGAGCGGCGTTCGAGCGCATAGGGCGCCACGAACTCGGGGACCACCACAAACGAAAAGTACATGAGGAGCAGCATCACCCCGCCGACGATAGCCAGCTTGTTCTTCTTGAACTTCCACCACACCAGGGCCCCATAGCTTTGGCTGACGGGTTTTTTCTTTTGTTCTTGCGGTGACTTCGCCATTTTTTCTCCTCCCGTCTACTCGAGCCGGATGCGTGGATCAACCCAGGCCAGCACGAGATCGGCGGCCAGGTTGCCGAGCAGCAGCAGCAAAGTGAAGAAGACGATGCACGTGCCGGCCATGTACATGTCCAGCTTGCGCAGCGAATCCACGAACAGCGGGCCGATCGTCGGCAGGTTCAGCACGATGGACACCAGCGCGTTGCCGGTGATGATGCTGGGGATCGCCTCGGACCCCAGGATGACGATCAGCGGGTTGATCGCCATGCGCACCGCGTGCTTCCAGATCACCGTGCGGTTCGCCAGCCCGCGCGCCCGCGCCGCCTCGACGAAGGGCTGCCCCAACGTTTCGAGCAGGTTGCCGCGCATGATGCGGATCAGGCCGCCCGTGCCGGTGATCGCGCTGACCAGGGCCGGGATCCACAGGTGCTTCAAGAGGTCAATCACCCGCCCGATGCTCCACGGCGCATCCACGTAGGCCTGCGAGAAGAGGCCGGTGGCTTCCTGGTTCAGGACGGTGATGGCGAAATAGAGGATCAGCAGCGCCAGCAAGAAGCCGGGCATGCCGAGGCCGACGAAGCTGAAGATAGAGATGAGCTGATCGCCGGGCGAGTACTGCTTGACTGCGGCGTAGACCCCCAACGGGATCGCCAGCGCCCAGGTGAAGATCAGCGTGGCGAGCGCCAGGATGATCGTCATCGTCAGACGTTCACCCAGCAAGTCCTTGACCGGCCGCTCGTACTCGAACGACTCGCCGAAGTCGCCGCGGACGAATTTGGTGATCCAGCCCGTGTATTGCTCGATGAAGGGCCGATCCAGTCCGTAGCGTATCCGGTATTCTTCGATGCGGGATTCCGCGCTGCGGTCGCCGCGTGCGCGTAATTGCTCTACTTTCTGCGTGAGAAAATCACCGGGAGGCAACTTGATGATCACGAAGCTGACAAATGACACCAGCACGACCATGATCGCCGCGTAGCCAAGACGCCGGACAATGTAGCTCAACATGGGCGCCTCCTGAACTGAGTGGGACAATGAGGAAAGAAACAGATGGATGCAATCCGCCGGCAGGCATCGTCACCGCCGCCCTACGGTTTCATCCGTAGGCTGCCAGTACTCTGTCAACTGTCATTTGATGCGTAGCATAGGGCCTTGTGCCCGTGCGAACGCCCACGAGGGGCTGAGCTACGATCTGCGTAACGGGCGGGAGAACCTGTTCCAACAGGTTTGGCATGTGCCAGCCTGTGTTTTCAACCACAGCAGGTCCTACCCGCCCGCCACCTTCATCCGGTCAGCCGGTCAGGCTTACTTATCCATCCACCACTGCGCCGGCACCTGGTTGCCCGGTGTGGACGGCGCCCACGGCCCGACCACGCCGAAGTCCAGGATGTTGCGCATGTAGTCCTTGACGACGATCGGCATCGCCTGGTCGCCAGAGATACCAATGATGAACGGGCCTTCGTCAATGTTCACCTTGATGGCGTCCCAAACGATCTGGTGGCGCTTCTCGATGTCCTTCTCGGCCAGGCCCTTCTCGTACAGCGCCTGGAGCTTCTCAGCCGGGCTGCCGGCGGCCGGTTTCACACCGCAGTCATACGGCTTGTCGGCCGGCGGCTTGCAGGTGTCCTTGCCCTTGGCATAGTAGCGGCCTTCCAGCGGCATGTAGTAGCGGTTCACGATCGGGAAGAGCCAGTCGGGGTAGGTCCAGATGTCAATCTCGGAGATGTGCGCGCCGCGGATCATGAAGTAGCCTTCGTTGGTGCGCGTATCGAGATCGGGCTGGCCCTGCAGGTTCTTGACCTCGACCTTGATGCCCAGGTTCTTTTCCCACTGGTTCTTGGATTCAGCGGCCGCGTCGGTCTGCACCTTGAGGCTGCCGCCCCAGTCGGAGATGTCCATCACCAGGGCGAACGGTTTGCCGCTCGGCAACTGGCGGAAGCCATCGGCGCCCTTCTTCATGCCGATCTCATCCAGCATCTTGTTGGCGGCGGCGGCATCGAACTTGGAGTTGGATGCGGCCCAATCCTGGTAGACCTTCTTGCCTTCGGGGCTGGCGAAGTGCCACGACTGCGGGCTGAGGGTCGCGCCCTTCGGGTCGCCGATGCCGTTCCAGGCTACGTCAATGACGCGCTTCCGGTCAATGCCGGCCGAGAGCGCCTGGCGGAACCGCTTGTCGCGCAGCAGCTCGCGGATCTCTTTCGCCTTGTCGGCGGTGTCATCCGCATAGTTCTTGCCGCCCTCGACGTAATACTGGTTGACCATGTAGCCGGGCCACGCGCCGGCGCCGTTCATCCAGCCCTTCAGGAAGACCAGGCCGGCCTTCTTGGCGTTTTCGGTCAGCAGCGGGATGTCGTTCGGGTTGCCGATGACGCGGAACGCGGTGTCGTACTTGCCCTGGGTCACGTTCAGCAGGCGGACCTGCTCGTCGGACACGATTTCGACGTCAATGGCGTCAATGTACGGCAGTTGGTTGCCTTCGGTGTCCACGCGCCAGAAGTAGGGGTTGCGGCCGTAGGTGTAGCGGGTGCCGTCCGAAGAGACGGCGGTGTTGCACCACGCGAAGAGGCACGGATACCCCGGCGTCTGCCACCACTTGTCGGCCTTCTCCATGTCTTCCCACTTGGCGGTGGGGGTGTACTTGGGATGGAACTTCTTCAGATAGGCCGCCGGCTTCATCATGCTCTTGGCGAACTCCCAGAAGCCCTGCGCCATGTAGTAGGGGGTGATCCATTGCGGCTTGTCCGACTTCCAGACGACGGTCTGATCATCGGGGAATTCCATGTCAATCGGCTTGCCATCCGCCTTGCGCAGATAACCCGGCGCCGAATAGAGCTTCTGTTCGGGGGCCTTCACCAGGTCTTCCCAATAGAACTTCCAGTCGGCCGAGGTATACGGCGTGCCGTCGGACCACTTGACGCCCTTGCGGAGCTTCATCGTGAAGGTCTTGCCGTCATCGGACCAGTTGTAGCTTTCGGCCAGGGCCGGCTCGTAGCCGGTCAGGTCGGCCTTCCACTTGATCGGCGCGTCCACTGCGAAGTAGAGTTGGACGTTGCCGGCTTCGGGCCACCAGCTTGCGGTGCGCAGCGTGCCGCCGTACTTGCCGATCTTGTCAACCGGCTTGGTCACGAGCGGGTTCGCGGAGATGCGCTGATCCACGGGCGGCAGCTTGCCACCCTTGACCTGCTCGGCCAGCGCGGGCGCTTCCTTGTATTTGGAAGCCGCGACGGTCGGCGCAGGAACCGGGGTCGCTTCCGCGGCCTTGATGGCGGCGGTCGGTGCAGCAGCCGGGGCCTTGGTCGGCTCAGCCGCCTTCGGTGCTTCCGGGGCCTTGGTCGGTTCGGCCTTGGCGGGCGCGGCCGGGGCTGTCGTAGCTTTCGGGGCCGGGGTCGCCGCGCCACCGCAGCTCGTCAGCACCATCGCCGAGATGATGCACAGAGCGAGAAACAGTTGTAGCCTACGCATGGTAACTTTTCCTCCTGAATGGTGTAGAACGCTGAAATCGAACTGAACCGTAGAGAGAACAAGACGACGTGTGAGGACATCACCCCCTTTCACGGATTTTGGATGCAGACCTTCCTTGCCCAAACAGAGGGGCATTCTATGCCTGCTCCAACCGAGATCAGAGCGGACCGATCGCCGAGATGCGCCGATTCCGTCGAGCGGGAGCATCATCATTGACCTACGGACCGCTCAAAATGATATAGATGGCCAGGCATTCGCTCTCCAGGCGATTTGGGCAGCCGAGAAGAATACCTGAGTCGGGATACAGGAATTCTACTGTACCATTTGCCCTTTGTCAAGCGCCCGCGCGCCGGGTCAACTATATCTGTGCAACCTCCT
>CAZYHE010000006.1:14180-16389 GCA_964647225.1 uncultured Anaerolineales bacterium | reverse complement strand
CGTTTGGCCGGGCTGGCCGCGCTCGATCGTCCGACGAACCAATGTTTGCCCGACACCAGCGGGGTGGGGGCCAGCCCGGTCGCGCTCACCGGCGGCAGAGCGGCCACGCCAAACGGGATCCCGGCCTCACGCAGGCGATCCAGGCTCCAATCCCCGTCAATCAGATAGGCAGCGCGGCCCTGTATGAAATAGTCCAACGCCATGTCATAATCGGCCTGGGGCGGCGTCACCTGTTCGTCGAGCCGCAGGCGGCGCACAAAACGCAGCGCCTCCACCACGGCCGGCGCATCGAGGGTCGGCCGGCCCGCCCCATCCACGAACCAGCCGCCGAAGCCGCCGATCCACGGCGCCAGCCAGTACGGCTCATCCAGGAAATAGGCCAAGCCCCAGCGATCCGCGTCCGCGTTGGTCAACGTTCTGAGTTCCACAATCCACGCTTCGGTGTCGGAAGGCGGCGCTTGCACCAGGTTTTTGTTGTAAATCAGCAACAAGAAGTTGCCGGTGTGATCCGGGACGCCCCAGGCCACGCCCCCGATCGCGGCCGCCTCGACCGCGCCAGGCAGGAAGCGCCCCAGGAAGGCCGGGTCGAACAGTTCGCCGGCCGGGATAAATTGGCTTGATGCGCTCAGCGGCCCGGCGCATTCGCTGGCGCAGCGCGCCAGGTCAGGCGCACCGCCGTGTTTGACCTTGTCCAGCAACTCCTCGTAGCTCAAATGGACGCGCGCCACCGTAACCAGCGGATGGGCGGCCATGAACTCGGCCGCCAAGCCATCGAGCAGGACATCGCCATCGTCCGGCTCTTCCTCCCAGTAGGTCAGCGTCACCGCCTCGGTCACCACGAGGCTGCCGTCAGGCGCCGGCCATGTGGCCGGCGCTTGTCCCGCTGCCATCGGCTGTGAGCCGGCAGAACAGGCAACAAGTATAAATCCGCAAACCAGCAGCACGGCCAGTCGCAGAAATAAATCCCATTGGTTTCGAGGCTTTAGCCGGTTACGTTGTCGAAGCATTAGACCGCCTGAAGGCTCGAAACCGCCCCATGTGCGCGTGCCACGGGGTGACACATTTGACAGCCGCTATCGGATCACGCGGTATCGCGGCGCACCAGGGTCAACGGCAACTGGACGCGTTGCACCGGCCGCGCCGGGTCGGCCAGACGCGCCAGCAATAATTCCACCGCCACGCGCCCCGATTCCTCCAGGGGTTGGTGGACGGTAGTCAAACCGACATATTCGGCGATCTCCACATCGTCGAAGCCGATGATCGCCACATCTTGCGGGACGGCCAGCCCGCGCTCGCGGGCGGCGCGTAACACGCCCATCGCCTGGGTGTCGCTTTGGGCGAAAATGGCGGTGGGCGGCTCGGGCAGGCTCAACAGGCGATGGCCCTGCTGCCGGGCGGTCTCCAGCCCATGCGGGGCCAGGCCGATGGCTTCGTCGGGGAGCGGCAGACCGGCGCCCTCGACCGCGGCCCGAAAGCCCGCCAGCCGCCGGTCGCTGTTGCGGATTGCAAAATCGGGCGGGTCGGCGTCGCCGATGAAGCCGATCCGCCGATGGCCCAGGGCCAGGAAATGCTCGGCGGCCAGCCGGCCACCGGCGGCGTTGTCAATCTCGACGCTGCTGAATCCGGCCTGTGGGAACTCAATCGGCACGGCTTCGATCTCGGCGCTGCGCAGCCGCTCGACCGCCGCATCCGTCAGAGACAGCCCCATCAGGATCAACCCGTCCAGGCGGCGCGTGATGCTCAGGCTGGCGATGTGGCTTTCGAGCCGCGCCATCGAATCCACGTAATAGATGATCAACTCATAGGGAGAAGTGGAGAGCGCAGTCGTCACCCCGCGCAAGCGTTGGACAAAGGAGGGATAGGTCAAGAAGGGCGCCAGCACACCGATGCGGCCGTGCTTCCGGCGTGAGCGGGCCACAGCCTCAGCCTTCGGCACGAAACCCAGTTCATCAATCACCGCCAGGACGCGCGCGCGGGTGGGGGCCTTGACCTTCTCCGGCGTGTTGAGCACGCGCGAAACGGTCGAGATGCTCACCTCGGCTTGTGCAGCGACATCATAGACGGTCACTTGCGACACTGTGACTCCGATCGGGAGGCGCTTTCAACGCGCTGCAAGTGATCCATTGTGAATATGAAAACTACTTGCATGAAAGCACTTTCAATATCATAGCACGGATCGCAGCCGTTGTCAAGAGGGAATTTTGACATT
>CAZYHE010000006.1:11940-14080 GCA_964647225.1 uncultured Anaerolineales bacterium | reverse complement strand
CTGCGCGGGGTATTTGCCCCGATCGTCACCCCTTTCCGTCCCTCGGATGGCGAGGTGGATCTGCCCTGGCTGCGCCAGCACGTAGCCTATCTGCGCGACCACGGCTGCGCCGGCGTGATCCCCTGTGGCACCAACGGCGAGGCCGCGTCGCTCAGCGTGGTCGAGCGTCAGGCGATCGTCGAGGCGACGCTGGCCGCGGCCGATGGGCTGGCCGTCGTGCCGGGCACCGGCGCGTCCGCGCTCCCCGACGCGATCACCCTGACGCGCCACGCGTTCGCGGCCGGCGCGACTGCGGTGCTGGTGATGCCGCCCTTCTACTTCAAGCGACCCGCCGACGCCGGGGTGGTCGCCTGGTTCCAACGGCTGATTGATGCGGCGGTGCCCGCGGGCGGCCGCGTGCTGCTCTATCACATCCCCCAAACGACCGGCGTGCCGATCAGCGACGGTATCTTGCAGGCGTTGCGCGCCAGCCATTGCGAGGCGCTCTACGGCATCAAAGACTCGACCGGCGACCCCAGCCAGGGCGCGCACATCCGCGCGACCTTCCCCTGGCTCACCTATTTCGTCGGCAACGATCACCTGGTCGGCGCGGCGTGCCAGGCGGGCGGGGCCGGGTCCATCACCGCCGGCGCGAACGTCTTCCCCGACCTGGTGGCCGCGGTGCAACGCGCAGCCTGGGATGGCGGCGACGTGGCGGCCAGCCAGGCGATCTTGACCGAGGCGCGCAGCCTCCTGGAATCGTGCCCGCTGCAACCGGCCACCAAGACCGCGCTGTCCGCGGTCGCCGGCCTGCCGCCGACCGCCGTCCGCCCGCCCCAGGTCGAGTTGACGCCGGAACAACGCGCGACCTTCAGCGCGACCCTGCGCGCCGCCCTGCCGCGCTGGCGCCCCGCCGCTGCATAATTGCCGATTTGCTGATTTGCTATTTGCTGATTTGCTATTTGCCAATCGAAGGAGCGCCCATGACCAGCCCAACCCTGCCCCGTGCGCCGGAGTTCCTCTCCTGGCAAGAGGTGGACAAGCTGATTGACTATCTGCTGCCGCAGTTGCGCGGTCCCTACGACGCGCTGCTGATGATCACGCGCGGGGGGATCATCCCCGGCGGCCTGATCGCCGAGGCGTTGGATATCCGGCACATCCTGACCGCCGCGGTGGAGTTCCCCGATGTGGGCCAGGGCCGGCTGGCCTGGCCCACCTTCCTGCAATTCCCCGGCGACGCGCTGATTCGCGGCAAGCGCGTGCTGATCGTGGATGATATCTGGGCGCATGGCCGGACCGTGACCACAGTGAAGGGCCGCGTCCTGGCGGCTGGCGGCGAGCCAGAGACCGCCGTGCTGCACTACAAGCCCGGCGCCAGCCTGTTTCGCGAAAGCGGCCCGAATTACTACGCGGTCGTCACCGACCGCTTCATCATCTATCCGTGGGAAGCGCAGCGCGGCCCCGATCAATCCAGCCTGCGCGTGCCGCAACCCAACTGATTTGGGCCGAAGCAATCTCCGGCATGGAGGAGACTGCTTCGCACAGGACGCTCGCAGTGACCTGTCATAAGCAGTAAGGTAGTCGCAATGCTGACACACCGGCGACCGGGCAACAAGGCTGTTCCTCACGCCGCGGGCCGCGCCTGGTTCAAACCGGATGCACAGCCTCCCGGTGGAACAGCCGATGAGAACGCGACCTGGTTTAGAGGCTTTAGCCGGTTTCGGTCGTTGATAACCAGACCGGCTAAAGCCGCTAAACCGGAGCTGCGGGCCGCTATTGTCGGATTAGACTACCTCAAAGGCGTGTTGGTCATCCTGTTCAGCCTCGTTGCGCTGCGGGCCGCTACGGCGCACGGCCAGGAAGCGACGCCGACGTGGCAGCCGTTGGGCGGCCCCCCCGGCCGGATCAGCCACCTGGCGGCCCGCCCCGATGGCTCGGCCCTCTATGCGGTCAGTGTGGCGTTGACCTATCGGCAGGACGACCAGACCCAGTGGCAGGCTTCGGGCAAGGCCGCGCGCAGCGACGCCATTTACTGGAGCCGCGCAGAGCGTAGCGGCGCGACCTGGCAGCCGTTGACCAACGACCTGCCGCCGGCGCCGATCACGGCCCTCTACGCCGATCCCAACTCCGAGCGCCTCCTGTGGGCCGGGCTGGCGGGTGA
>CAZYHE010000006.1:0-11840 GCA_964647225.1 uncultured Anaerolineales bacterium | reverse complement strand
TCGAAGATCTGATCCCGGCGCCCGATGACGCGCAGCGCCTCTTTCTGACCACGCGCAATGGCCGCCTGTATCACAGCACGGATGCGGGCGGCGCCTGGCGCGTGGTCGAGACCGGCTTGGGAGAGACGGCCGACCTGCCCGCGACATCCGGCCGCCTGGCATTCAACGCCGACCGGCCGCAGACGCTCCTGCTCGTCCGCACTTTTCCCCAGGCGGCCGGTCGGCCGAGCGCCCGCGTTGAGCGCTCCGATGATGGCGGCGCCAACTGGCGTCTTCTGGACCCGGTCGGCCTGCCGGCGCTGGCGCAGATTGGGGCGTTGACGGGCCTGCGCGGCGGGGTTTTTCTGCTGAGCAGCGACCGCGGCGTCTATCGCAGCGCGGATGGCGGCGCGACCTGGCAGGCGCTCGAAGGGGCCTTGAGCAGCGGTGGCGTCGCGGAGTTCCTGCCGTGGCCGGGGCAAGCCGCGCGCGGCGGGGCGGCGGCGCGGGACAGCGCGGCCGTGTTCGCGGCGACGGGGTACGGCGTCTTCAGCAGTTGGGATGGCGGCGCGTTGTGGCAGCCGCACAGCGCCGGATTGCCGTTCAACAGCCGGATCGCCGGCCTGCTGACCAGCCCCGACGGTTTAAGCCGTCAGCCCGGCCACATTTGGGCGTTGACCGACACATCGCCCCTGGCCGAGACCGCGCCGCCGCCGTTGGTTTTGCGCAGCCTGGATGGCGGCCGCACCTGGTTGCCCGCGGCGCGCTCCGGTCTAAACCTTTTGCCCACAGCGCCGGCCCTCGCCTGGACGACCGACCCCGCCGCTCCCGACACGGGCGTGCTGATCGCGACGCGCGAGCACTTCCTGCGCACCCAGGACGCCGGCCTGAATTGGCAAGTGACCCCGCTTGCGGCCGGGAACCGTGCGGCCATCGCGGTCGCGCCGTCCAACCCGCGGATCATCTACCTGGGCGGCCAGCCCGCGCTGCGCAGCGTAGATCGCGGCGAGAGTTGGCAGCCGATGCCGGTCGTCCGATTAAAACCGGAGGCCGGGCAAGCGCAACACGGCGCGGACGCGCCGGGCGACGTGACCGGCCTGGCGGTGGATCCGGCGAACGCCGACCATCTGTGGGCCGGGCTGGACGACGGTGTGGCCGAAAGCACGGATGGCGGCCGCACGTGGCAGGGGGTCGGGCTGGACGGGAAGAAGGTGCGCTGGCTTGCCCTTTCCGGGCAAAGCGCAACTCAAGAAGATAAGGCCCTGCTCCTGTATGCCGGCGTGACCGGTGAGGGCATCTATCGGCTGGCCCCCGGTCTAAACCGGACGTCCGAGCGTTGGGAGGCGACAGCCAAAGGGCTACCCGACGGCAGCACCGTGCTCAGCTTGCTGCAAGACCCGGCGCGACCGGGGCTGCTCTGGGCGACGCGCGATGGCGGCGGGGTCTATCACAGCGCCGATGGCGGCGCGACGTGGGCCAACATCGCGGCCGGGCTGGGCGATAACCTGGCGCAGACCATTGCGCTCGTCCGGTTTATCCCGGATGCGGCCGCCGGGGCCAAGACGCCGAGCGCGGGCGAGGCCCCTGGGGTGCTGATCGGCACGGCCAACGCGGGCATCTGGGCGCAGCAGCCGGCCGCCGCGGCCGCGACACCGCCGCAAGCCCTGGACGCACGCATCGAGTTGGTCTGGCCGCACGACGGCGCGGCGCTGACGGAGGCCAAACAGGCGAACATCGGCTTCCGGCTCTTTGGCCGCGGCAGCCTTGAACCGCTGCCATGCGGTTGGTCGCCGCGCGTCACCCTGTGGCAGGCGTTCAACAACAGCCCGGCGGAGCCTTTGGAAGAGGCCAGCCAGCGCACGGTGGATGGTCAGCCCTTCCCGTTCTGGGAGCTTAACGACGTAGATGTCAGTCGCGCCAACGATGCGGGGAACAACATCTACTTCATGGTGCGGGGCAACGGGCCGGATCTGGCGACGAGCATCTGGGCGCATGGGGCCGACCCGCGCACCATCTTCCCCCAACAGGATGTGCCCAGCGGCCTGGCCGCCGGCCCGATAGACGCCGTAGATGCGCGTATCCAGATCGTCTGGCCGCATGATGCGACCGGCGCCGAGCAGCCGCCGAGCGCTGCGACGCAGGCGAATCTGGCTGTCATCTTCTTAAAGCGCGGCACGCGGCTATCTGTGCCGGTGGGGTGGCAGGGCAGTGGCATCACCTTGTACGGGGCGTGGAACAATGAAATCGGCCGGCCCCTGGCGAAGGAGGCCACGCCCGGCGTGCGCACGACCGGCGCGATCACCTATCCCTATTGGGAGTTCACTAACATTCCGGTGGCGCGCGCCCTGGATCCGACCAATCGGCTCTATCTTTGGGTGCGGCTGGACACCATCGAGACTCATCCGACCATCTGGGTGCATGGCACGGATGCGCGCACCATCTTCCCTGTGCCCGACGAACCGATCCGGGGGTGTATCCCGTAAAGCGATGATCCAACTCGCAGCGTGGCAGGCGATCCTGCTGGGTATCGGCCTCACCGTCTTGGCGGTGCTGAGCGCCGTTTGGTGGCGGCAACAGACCTACCGCTGGGCCATCGTCCTCCTCGGCTGTCTGATTCTCGCGCCGCTCGTGAGCTGGTGGTCCGGGCAGACGTTCCAGGTGGCCGACTATCGGGCCGGCTGCGATGGGTTGTGTCCCGGTTACGCGGGCGCGCCCATCCCGTTCTGGCGCGGCGAGGTCGCGGGCAGCGAGTTCATGGCCGGCATGTTCCTGGTCAACACGGTGGCGTATGTTGCGATCCTGCTCGGCTGGAGTATGCTCATCCGTGCGCTGGTTCGCACGATCGCCGCGGATGCGAGCGGCAGGACCGCGGGCCTGCGACGCCTGGCGTTTGGCTTGTTCCTGGTGATTGTCCCGCTGGCGATCTCGCCGCTGATCCTGCCGCCGCCCGAGGCGCACGTGCGCGGCGATTCGCAGCGCATCGCGATCAACGCGCGCCGCGAGGTGTACATGTATGACAGCCTGGCTCCGGCGCCCGTCTTGCGGGTCGGCCTGGCCGATGTGCGCCCGCGCAAAGATGGGAATCTGGGGATGCGGGTCTGCCTGCGCGCGTACACGTTCTTCTACCTGCCGATCGGTCATATGACTCTGGACATGACTCCCGAAGGGGTACACAGCAACGCCGGCAGCGTGCTGCCGCTCGCAGAATCGTGCTGGCAATAGCGGGGCGACGAAAAACGCGCGCGCCTGTAACGCAGCACACCGCAAAAGCGCGCCGGTTGTGCTAAAATGATGGATGTTGAAACTATCCAACCCAGTCAAGTAAAGGGGGAGAGGCTCGATGCAAACTAAGAATCGCAACCTGCTCATCATCCTGATCGTGGCGGCCGTGGCGTTGTGCTGTTGTTGCGTCCTGGCTGCCGGCGCATTCCTCGGCTTCGGCTTGTTTACCGCGGAGACGCAGACCACCATCGAAGAGCCAGTGACCGTGGTGACGCGCATCGTCACGCCGATCCCGCTGCCGACGCGGAGCGATGGGACGGCGGCGCCCACGTTGCGGGCGACCGCGGACGGCTTAACCCGTCCGCCGGCTGCTACCGCCGCGGCGACCCGACCGGCCGCGACCCCGCAGGCCACGAGAGCACCGGCGACCGCCACCGACGGTTTAAACCGTCAGCCGCCCGCCTCGGGTGAAACCGAGCGCCAGTTGGCCGAGGCGCAAGTGCCGATCCGCGATCAGCGCGAGTTGGCGTTGCGCTTGAAGCCCGGTGTGACCGATATCCCGGTCGTGGTGAACGCGAAACCGCCCACGCACAAGGTCGGAGATAAGCTGGCCTTTTGGGTGTCCAACAGCGACACCGACGAGCACAGCCAGGTGACCGCGACCCTCAAGTACATGAACGACGTGGTGTACATGTGGGTGGATGATACCGCCAGGCTCAATGACGCCGATCTCAAGAAGTCGGCCGACCGCTTTGCCACCCAGACCTATCCGAAGAATCGTGAGTTCTTCGGGAGCGAATTGAAGCCGGGCGTGGACAATGACCCGCGGCTGCACATCCTCCACGCCAAGGGGATGGGCAAGCGCATCGCGGGCTACTATTCTTCGGCCGATGAGTATTCGCGCCTGGTCAATCCCTATTCGAACGAGAAAGAGATTTTCTACATCTCGGCCGATTCCAACAACGCCAAGCCGAACACCACCTTCTACGACGGCACATTGGCGCACGAATTTCAGCACATGATCCATTGGGCCAATGACCGCAACGAGGATTCGTGGGTCAACGAAGGGATGTCTGAGCTGGCGAGCTATCTCAACGGCTTCGATCCGGGCGGGGCCGACGCCGCCTACATGGCGAAGCCAGACACGCAATTGACGACCTGGAGCGATCCGAGCTTGGGCAACGCCGAGCATTACGGCGCGTCCTACCTGTTCACGCAGTATTTCCTGGATCGTTTCGGCGAGGACCTGACGAAGGCCGTGGTCGCTTCGACCGAGAACAGCATCGCCGGCTTCAACGCGGCGCTGACCAAGGCCGGCCGGCCCGAGCGCTTCGACGACATCTTCGCCGATTGGGTGATCGCCAACTATCTCAACACGCGGTCGGCCGACCCGGCCGGGCGTTACGGCTACAAAGAGATCCAGCCGGACACCCCGCAATTGAGCGCCACCCAGCGCCGCTTCCCGGTCTCCGAGAAGACCGACGTGAGCCAATACGGCGTGGACTACATCCGGCTGCGCGGCAGCGGCGACGTGACGATTGACTTCACGGGGCAGAACGTCGTCGGCCTGGTGAACGCCAAGCCGAACGGCAATTATGGCTGGTGGTCGAACCGCGGGGATGATAGCGATGTGTCCCTCACGCGCGCGTTCGATCTGAGCGGGGCCAAGACCGCGACGCTCAACTTCTCGACCTGGTACGACCTGGAAGACGGCTGGGACTATGGCTATGTGATGGTCTCGACCGATGGCGGCAAGAAGTGGCAAATCCTGAAGGGCCAGCAGACCACCGACAAGAACCCGGTGGGCAACGCCTTCGGCTCCGGCTACACCGGCATGAGCGGCGGCGGGAAGACCCCCAAGTGGGTGCCGGAGAAGATGGATCTGACCGCCTATGCGGGCAAGAAGATCCTGGTGCGGTTCGAGTATGTCACCGACGACGCGGTGAACGGTCCCGGCCTGCTGATTGATGACATCAGCATCCCGGAGATCAACTACAGCGATGACGCGGAGAAGGGCAAGAGCGGCTGGGAGTCGGCCGGCTGGGTATTGACCGACAATCGGCTCAATCAGCGCTGGCTCGTGCAACTGCTGGAAGTGGGCAACGACGGCACGGTCACGCTGCAACGCGTCCCGGTCAACGCCGAAGGCCGCGGCCAGGTCACCGTCAGCAAGGTGGACGCGCTGAAGGATGCCGTCCTGATCGTCAGCGCGCTCGCGCCGGTGACGACCGAAAAGGCGACCTACAGCTACACGATCACGCCCAAGTAATGTCTGCAGTCGGGGCAGGTCTGAGACCTGCCCCGACGAGAATCGGCCAGCCATGCTCACCGCCTGGTTTTTTGCCGCCGCCCTCGGCCTGCTGATCGCGTTCGTGGCGTTCGCCACCTATCGGTCGGGTCAACTGCTGGCCGCGGGCTGGCTGCCGGCCGAGAACATGCTGCTGAGCCTGCCCGACAACCTCCTGCGCCTCCTGCTGGTCTTGATGTGCGTTGCGCTCGGCGCGCTCGCCGGGCCTGGGCCTCAGGCGTTGGGCTGGGCCACGACCCACTTGGGCCACGATCTGGTCTGGGGAGTGTTGGTCGGGCTGGGCCTGACGGCGCTCATCGCCGGAGTCGGGCAGGGCATCGAGCGCCGGTGGGGCCGCGGCCCCACCGATGACACGCTGCGCGTCGTGCGCAGCATCCTGCCGGCGAATGCGCGGGAGTGGGCCGGGGTGATCGTGGCGCTGCTGCCCGCGGCCGCGCTGGAAGAGCTGCTCTTTCGCTCGCTGCCGCTCGGCGGCCTCGGCTGGCTGATCGCCCCCTGGTGGCTGATGTGGCCCCTGGCGCTGATCTTCGGGCTGCTGCACTGGCCGCAGGGCGCGTGGGGCGTCTTCGGCACGACCCTGGCAGCCATCGCCCTCTCTGGCCTCTTCCTGGCGAGCGGCAGCCTGTGGGCCGTGCTGGCGGCGCATTATGTGCTCAACCTGTGGCAATTGATCCTGGCGCGCCGCCTCGGCCTGCGCCCCCTGCGCGGTACACTTCATGGATTCTCCCCACGTCCTTCAACACATCTTCACAATCGTGATGTATCCTGTGGGGCGGAGGTCAAATGAGCGCCAAAATTTTGGTGGTGGATGATGAAAGCAAGATCGTCAAGTTGGTGCGGGCCTATCTGGAACAGGCCGGCTACAGCGTGGTCGTGGCCGAGGACGGGCAGACCGCGTTGATCCAGGCGCGGCGAGAGAAGCCCGACCTGGTCGTGCTCGACCTGGGTCTGCCGGGCATTGACGGGCTGGACGTGACGCGCACCCTGCGCCGCGAGGGCGACACCCCGATCATCATGCTCACCGCGCGCGTCGAAGACACCGACCGGATCATCGGCCTGGAGCTGGGCGCGGATGACTACGTGACCAAACCGTTCAACCCCCGCGAGTTGGTGGCGCGCGTGCGCGCCGTGCTGCGCCGCACCTCCGGCTCGGCGCCCGCGGCCGAGATGCTGCGCGCGGGCGCGATCGTGCTCGATGTCGGCGGCCACCAGGTGAGCCTGGCGGACGGTTCCAACCGTCAGCCGCTCGACCTCACGCCCACCGAGTTCGACCTGCTGCTGGTGCTGATGCAGAACGCCGGTCGCGCCTTCACGCGGCTCGATCTGCTTGACCGCGTCCAAGGGGATGCCTATGAAGGCTACGAGCGCACGATTGACGCACACATCAAGAATCTGCGCGCCAAGCTCGGCGACGACCCGCGCCATCCCCGCTATATCCAAACGGTCTACGGTGTCGGGTACAAGTTCGAGGAACGGCCATAACAGGCCCCATCATGATCTATCGCTTGCGGGCTAAGCTGACCCTCGCCTTCGTGGCCGTCGCGCTGGTTGCGGTTGGTGCGGTCGCGCTGTTGTCGCTTCAGACCACCGGCAATCAGTTCCGGCAGTACATCGTCCACAGTAACGCGGCGGCGCAGCCGGTCCTGACGGAGGCGTTGACGACCTTTTACGTTACCAACGGCGGCTGGACCGGTGTGGATGCCGCGCTCGCGGAATATATGCAGGGCAGCGCCGGCGCGCTGGGTCTGGGCCGCGGCATGGGCATGATGGGCCGGGGTGGCCGCGGCATCAGCCAGGGCCTGACCCTGGCCGATGCGACCGGTCGGGTCGTCTATGACAGCGCGGAAGAATTGACGGGCAAGCGGCTCTCGGACGCGGCCCTCGCGCAGGGCATCCCGCTGACCGTGGGGGAGCTGCGCGTGGGCACGCTGCTCAACGTCCTGCCGGCCGAAACCATGCTGGATGCACAGGGCCAGGCGTTCCTCGACCGGGTGCGCCAATCGCTCCTCCTGGCGGGCCTGGCCGCGGTCCTCCTGGCGCTGCTGCTCGGCTTCGTGATCAGTTGGCGGCTGACCGCCCCGATGCGCCAGCTCACCCATGCGGCCGGCGTGATCGCCGGGGGCGACCTGTCGGAACGCGTCCCGGCCAGGGGCCGCGACGAGATCGCCGACCTGGGCCGGGCCTTCAACCAGATTGCGGCCAGCCTGGAGGAGGGCGAGACGTTGCGGCGCAACCTGATGGCCGACGTGGCGCATGAGCTGCGGACGCCCCTCACCGTCATCCAGGGCAACCTGCAGGCGATCCTCGATGGCGTCTACCCGCTGGATGAGGCGCAGGTGGCCGGGCTGTATGACGAGACGCGGCTGCTGACGCGGCTGGTGGATGATCTGCGCGAGTTGGCGTTGGCCGAGGCGGGCCAATTGCGGCTGGAGCGCGAGCCGGTGGATCTGGTCGCGCTGGCCCAGGGCGTGACCGCGAACTTCATGTCCGCGGCCGAAGCGGCGGGGGTGAAGCTGTCGGCGCCTGCCGGCGAGGCCACGGCGCAGATGGTGGGCGACGCCGACCGGCTCGGCCAGGTGTTGCGCAACCTGCTGAGCAACGCCCTGCGCCACACCCCGGCCGGCCAGCAGGTCGCGGTGCGCGTCGAAACAACCGGGAATCATGTCGCGTTGATCGTGGCGGATACGGGTACGGGCATCGCGGCGCAAGACCTGCCGCACGTCTTCGACCGCTTCTACCGCGGGAACAAAAGCCGGGGCCGCCGCGTCGGGAGCGCCGGGCTGGGGCTGGCAATCGCCCGCCAGTTGGTGCGGGCGCACGGCGGCGAGATCAGCGTGGAGAGCGCCGAGGGCGCGGGGACGACCTTCACGGTGCGCCTGCCAGTGGGGTGATCGGCGTAGGGGTGGGTTTTCACGATTTGCTGGCGCGACCGGCGCCCACCACATACATACATTTGCCGGCGATGCCATGTCAACGGCGCCAAACCCGCCCCGTCTCCTACGCGCCGCCGGTCACGATAGGGGCGGGTTTGCGTGCGGCGATGGATCGTTCGCCGTCGCCACGATGCCCAAACACAGGGGCATTCTATCTGTGCGGGCATCCACCGCCCACTGTCATGCGGGCAAACCCGCCCCTACGGCCCCACCCACTTCGCCCACAGATCGCCCAGGTTCTGGCCGGCGATCTCCTCGGCCAGCCGCCGGAAATCCGCCGGCAGGGCGATCTTCCAGCTATATTCGGCATAGTAGCGCCGCAGCAGTTGCGCCATCTTGTCCGCGCCGATCCGGTCGCGCAGCGCGATCAGGAAGAGCGGGCCGCGGCCGTAGACGATGGCCCCATATTGCGTGTCTGGGTAGGCGCTCACCGGCAGACCGATCGGCTTCTCCAGGAGATCCACGCGCATCCAGCGCGCGCGGAAACTGTCCATCAGGTTTTCGGTGGCTTGTTTGCCGTAGGCTTTATCGTAGTAGAAGTAGGTGCTGTACTGGGTCAACGCCTCATCCAGCCAGGGATCGTTGACCTGGTCGTTCCCCACGACGTTGTACCACCACTGGTGCGCCACCTCGTGTACGGTGATCCCTTCGAAATAGACCGCGTTGTTCGCATCGCTGTAGAACCGCTGCGCGACCACGATCAGGCCGGGGTATTCGATGCCGCCGGCGGTCGTTTCGGTCGCGGCCACATCCAACTCGCGATACGGATACGGCCCGAACTCCGCTTCATACGCCTGGAAAGAGAGCGCCGCCCAGTCGAGCGCCGCCTGCCCGCCTTTAGCATCCTGCGGCAGGAAGTAGCTGTTGATCGTGATGTCGTCCACTTGCCGGCTGACGGTCTTGTAACGCGTGCTGGCCGCGATATTAAAATCGCGCATCGGGCCGCCGGCCAGACGCCAGGTGGCGGTCCCATCCTCGTTTTCGACTCGGCCGAGCGTGGCACCCGTGGCCGCGATCACCAGCCCCATCGGCGCGGTCAGGCTGACATCGTACAGGCTGGCGTCGTGATAGACCACGTCGCCCTGGGTCGCCGGGGTTTCGAGATGCCAGCCTTTGTCGCCGTAGACCACGACGGTGGGGTAGAAATGCGCCATCGCGAGAATGTTGTTGATATAGGCGAAGTCGGCGTAGTTGCCGACCTCGGCGTCGGCGGGGATCGGCACGCGGAAGTCGAGGGCGATCTCCACCCACCGGCGGGGATCCAGGCGTTGGCGCAACGGCACACGCAGCAGATCGTCCCCCGATTCCAGGATCGGCTCGACGGGCCGGCCATCCACCGACACCCCGGCGACGGTCATCCCCCCGTTCCAGACGTTCGGAAAGAGATGGAAATAGACTTCGCTGAGCGGGTCTCTTTCGTTATTGGTGTAGCGCACGCGGGCGCGACCGTCCACCCGTTTGAGATCCGCGCTGAGCGTCACCGTCAGGCTGTACTGCGTCAGGCCGCTGAGGTCGCCGCCCGCCTGCATTTCTGGCGCAAGCTGTTGGAGGGCCGCTGGTCGCAACGCGGCCGCGTAGATGTCCCAAGCGACCTCTAGCGGTTGGGGCGTCGGCGTCGCGGTGGCCGCCGGTGTGGCCGCGGGCAACGGCGTGCTCGTCGGCGGGACCGGCGTGGCAGTGGGCGCCGCGGTCGCGGTCGGCGGCGGCGCGGTGGGGGGCGGTGTCGGCGATGGGCCGGGGAAAGGCGGCGGCAGCCGCAGGCCGCAGCCCACCCCCAGCCAGGCGCACACGATCAGCGCCAGCAGAACCCGCGCCCCCCGCTTCCACTCTGGTCGGCCCCCGAAAAAATGGGTGCATTTCAAATTGGGCGCGCGAGCATCCTGAGCGGAACGGAGCCGCCCAGTAGTTCGGGCGGCGGAGTGCAGTCGAAGGGTGCGGCCTTCACAATGACCGCTCCGCATCCTTCGACTACGGGCTGCGGCCCTCCGCTCAGGATGCTTCGCTGACTTCTGCCCCAGAACTGAAACGCGCCCGAAAAGGCGGGGCGTGCCGCTCTTGCGTCCGACCGAGCCAGCCACATGATGGCGCATCGCAACTCCTTGCCCGGCCATGACTCACTCCCCAGCCTTCCACAAGGCCTGATCGAGGTCGGCGATGATGTCAGCGGGGTCTTCGATCCCCACCGACAGCCGCACCAACCCATCGCCGATGCCGACCCGGTGCCGGGCTTCGGCATCCAGCGCGCGGTGCGATGAGCCGGCCGGGTAGAGCACCAGGCTGTAGACATCGCCGAGGGTCGTGGCCGGCAGCACTAGCTTGAGCGCCTCCATGAAGCGGAAGACGGTCTCCTGGCGGCCGTCCCGCAGGTCGAATCTGATCATCGCGCCGAACGCGCCGCGCTCGAGCAGCCGGGCCGCCAGCGCGTGCTGGGGATGCGCGGTCAGGCCGGGGTAGTTGACCCCCGCCACGCGCGGATGGCCGGCCAGCCAGGCCGCGATCTGCACGGCGTTGTCGCACTGGCGTTGGAGCCGGAGCGGGAGGGTCTTCAGCCCGCGCAACACCAGCCACGCCTCCTGCGGCCCCAGGTTGGCGCCCACCAGCTTGTTGATCTCGTTGAGCGCCGTCCGCCGCGCCGCGCTGGTGACGACCACCCCGCCCAGCACGTCGCCATGTCCGCCCAGGTATTTCGTGGCGCTGTGTACGACATAATCCGCGCCGAGCGCCAGCGGCCGGCAAAGATAGGGGGAGGCGAAGGTGTTGTCCACGATGAGCGCCGCGCCCGCCGCGTGCGCGATCTCGGCCAGCCGGGGCAGGTCAGCCAACTTCAGCAGCGGGTTGGAGATCGTCTCGCAGATCAGCGCGGCCGGCCGCTCCTGACGGTCGGCCATGGCCGCGGCCACGGCGGCCGCATCGGTCCCATCCACGAAGCGCACCGTCACGCCCTGGGGCGCCAGCACGCGGTTCAGCAGCGCATAGGTCGCGCCGTAGACATCCTGTGCGGCGATGACAGCCGTGCCCGCCCGCGCGCCCGCGCCCAGCAGCGCACCGTGGATCGCGGCCATGCCCGACGCATACGCGAGCGCGGCCTCGCCCCCCTCCAGCGCGGCCACGGCGGTCTCCAGCGCGGTGAGGGTCGGGTTGCCGTAGCGGGCATACACCGGCCCCTGCTGCGTCCCGGCGAAGATGGCGTCCAGGTCGTCGAGATTTTCGTACACATACGCCGCGCTGTGATAGATCGGCGTGGCGACCGGTGTGAAATCTGGCCGGGGCATCCGCTCACCGGCGTGGACGGCCAGGGTGTCGAAAGAAGGCATCAGAACTCCTCAGGTATCGGTTGGAATTGGACGCGGACAACGCAGACGACGCGGACAAAATCCAAGTGAGAGTGTACACCGGAA
>CAZYHE010000005.1:10519-26898 GCA_964647225.1 uncultured Anaerolineales bacterium | reverse complement strand
TCCACGATGAATACGCCGGTCATAACCGCGGAAAAGGTGAGCACCGTGCCGATCGAAAGATCAATGCCGCCGGTGATGATCACAAAGGTGACGCCCAACGCCAGCACGCCGTTGACCGCGGTGGATAGCAGGATCGCCACAATGTTGTCGAACTGGCGGAAATAGGGCGACGCCACCGAGAAAACAAGGAAGATCACGATCAAGCCGGCGAAGGCCAGGATCTTCTGCGTCGCGTCGGAGCGGAACAGTGACTTTTTGCTGACGGGAGAAGCGGAGGTTGTGGTCGTGCTCATGATTCACCTTTCCGAGTTTGCGGAGTTTGGACCGGCTCGTTCATCTTGAGAGCCTCCTGGCGGGATTCTTCGGCCACAATGCCCCCGCGTTGCGTCGCATATTTCATGATGCGTTCCTGCGTGGCTTCGCCGGCGGTCAGTTCGCCGGTGATCCGCCCCTCGCACATCACGACGATGCGGTGGCTCATGCGCAAGATTTCGGGCAGTTCGGAAGAGATCATCATGATCGCCTTGCCTTGCTGCGCCAATTCGTTCAACAGCCGATAGATTTCGCTCTTGGCGCCCACGTCAATACCGCGAGTCGGCTCGTCGAAGATCAGGATATCGGTATCGGCAGTCAACCATTTGCCGATAATCACCTTCTGTTGGTTGCCCCCGGACAGATTCTTCACCCGCTGTTTGAGACCGGGCGTCTTGATCGCCAACGACTGGATGTGCTGCTCCGCGGTCTGGCGCGTCTTCGTCGTATTAACCCAGCCGAGCCGGTTGACGAATTCGCGGAGCGAAGCGAGCGCGATATTGGTCTCGACATCCAGCCCCAGCGCCAGACCGTAACGCTTGCGATCTTCCGACAGGTAGGCGATGCCATGTTGCACCGCGTCTATCGGGCGCTTGATCTGCACTGCCTGGCCCTTGATGAAGATTTGGCCCGATTCATAGGGATCGGCGCCGAAGATCGCGCGCGCCACCTCGGTGCGGCCCGCGCCCATCAGCCCGGCGAAGCCCAGGATCTCGCCCTTCTTCAATTGGAAGTTGATGTCCTGGAGCACCTTCCCGCGGTTGAGGCCCTTCACTTCGAGCGCGATCTCCTGGCTGGGCGTTTCCGGCAGTTCGGGGGTGGACTCGTAGATCGTTCGCCCCACCATCAGGCTGATGATCTGGTCAATCGTCGCATCTTGGGTATGGACCGTATCAATGGTCCGGCTGTCGCGCATCACCGTAATGCGATCGGAGATCTGTTTTAGCTCTTCCAGACGGTGCGAGATGTGGACGATGCCCACGCCGCGGGCGCGAAGATCGCGGACGATGCGAAACAGCTCATCTATCTCCGATTCGGTCAGCGCGGCGGTCGGTTCGTCCATGATCAGCACTTCGGAGTTGAACGATAGCGCCTTGGCGATCTCGACCATCTGCTGTTTCGCCACCGTCAGATCGGCGACTTTGGTGCGCGGGTCGAGCTTAAGACGCATCATTTCGAAGAGCTGCTCTGTCTGCCGATTGATCGCGGCCTCGTCAAGCAGTAGGCGCGCCCTCTGCCGTGGCTCGCGGCCGATGAAGATATTCTGCGCAACGGTCAGATGCGGCATCAGGTTCAATTCCTGGTGAATGATGCTGATGCCCAGGTGTTGCGCGGCTCGTGGATTGGGAATCTCAACTTCATGGCCCTTGTAGAAGATGTGACCGGCATCCTTGTGGTAAACGCCAGAAAGCACCTTCATCAGCGTGGATTTGCCCGCGCCGTTCTCGCCCACCAGCGCATGCACTTCCCCGGCGCGCAACTCGAACTTCGCCTGGCTGAGGGCGTGAACACCGGGAAAGCTCTTTTCGATCCCTTCCATCAAGACCAAGACATCATTCATATGCGATCCTTTGGAAAGAGTTGCTGTGACATAACAAGCATGGTGTTAGTATAATCCAATCCTGAAAACGGCCAAATGGCGCTGGCAAACCTAATACGCGCACGCACGCGCCGCCTCCGCAAACACCCGCAGATGCGCCACCGGCGTCTCGAAGAAATGGTCGGAGCAGGAGCAGATGAAGCCGCCGTCGTAGCCGACCTTCTCGAAGAGTTCGCGCACCTTGAAGTGGATGAAGTCCGCGGGGCCGGTGGTCAGCGTGTTGAACTGATCCAAGCCGCCGATGAGCGCGATGCGATTGCCGACCTTGCGCTTGAGTTCCCACGGCTCCTGGTTGCCGCCGACGCTGGGCGGCGCGACCGTCTCCGAGGCGTCGCAGCCATTCGCAATGATCAACTCCTCGATGCCGACTGTGCCGCCGCAGGTGTGATACGTCACCTTGAAGCCGAGGCTGTGCAGCGCGTCGTGCATCTTCCGGTCGTAGGGCAGGCAGAATTCGCGATGCAGCTTGGGCGAGATCACCGTGGACGACGCCGACCCGCCGCCGGTCTCCACCAGGTCGAACTTCGCGCCCTGCATGGACTCGATGAACCGCAGCTTCTTCTCCAGCAGGATGCCGAGCAGCTCATGCACCCAGGCCGGCCGATCCACCGCGGCGAAGATCAGGTCGGTGATGTCGTAGAGGCACGCCGCGTGCTGCCAGCAGCCGGCCTGATCGCCCCAGACGAACCCGCGCAGGATGCCGGCGTCCCCCACCTCGTCATAGCGTCTGGCGATCGGCGGCAGGCTGAGCTGCGGCACGGGCATGAACTTGCGGATCAGCTCGATGTCCTCGTCGTGCTTGATGAGGTACTCGGTGATCCAGGTCGTCTTGCGGTCGCCGGCGGTCTTGTAGGTCAGCGTGCCTTCGGGCGTGGTGATGACGTGATGGTTGACCCGGTTGTCGGGATCGCCCGAAATGACCGTCACCTCGTCGCGCCAGGTGGGCGTGTTCAGCTTCGAGTAATCGGCGTTCACCAGCCAGAACTGCGCCATCTCCTCGAAATACTGGATCTGCGCGTCCAGCCCCGTCGCCTTGAACGCTTCCAGGTCGCTCATCCCGCCCATGTACTCGTCGAGATGATAGCCTTGCCACTGATGCACCGTGGCGGGCAGGTGGTCGGGTTTTTCTTTGTTGAGCGCCAGTAGTAGGCGTTCTTTGGAATTCATCGCGGCCTCCAGGATTGCGTATTACGTATTGCGTAGTTCGTAGTGCGTAAATTCGCGCTGACTGGCTGACGGGACACGGAATACGGAATACGCACTACGCAATACGCCCTACCTTCAATCCGTATGAAACACCTCATCCAAATTCGCCCACCACTCCCCCTCGGCGCGCGTCGGGATGGGCGCCTGCATCGGCTTCATGATATCCCACCACCGCTGCGTCTCGGGATCGGCGGCCATTTTTGCCATGTCGCCGTCGAAATCGTCGCCGACGTACTCGAAATAGGCAAAGAGCAGGTTGTCCTTGTGATAGATCGAGTAGTTGCGGATATTGCAATCATAGATCTGTTTCAGCACGCCGGGCCAAACGGCCGCGTGGTACCGGGTGTACTCCTCGAACACCTCCGGCTTGACGCCGATCAGTTGACCGAAACGCTTCATGGGTTGCCTCCTTGCGTATTTCGTGTTGCGTGTTGCCGTAGTGCGAGAATCTGCCAATGTTGAGCGCTCCGTTATCCGGCGAAAACGGAATACGCACTACGCACTACGTCATTCCCTCAAAGTGACTGATATTGCCCACATTCCTTGATCGTCTCATACATCACGATCACGTTTTCCACCGGCGTCTCCGGCAGCAGGTAATCGTGGCTGGGGGAGGCGACGAAGCCGCCGCCGGGCATCATGATCTCCAGCGTGCGGCGCGTGAGCTGGCGCGCCTGCTCGGCGGTCCCCTCGATGAGCGCCTGGGTGTCAATCCCGCCGACGAAGGTGAACTGCCCGCCGAAATCGCGTTTCAGCCCGACCAGTTCCATGCCGTAGCAAAGCGGCTGCACCGACTGCATCCCGTCCAGCCCGACCGCGATCATGTCGGGGATCAGGCTGCGGATGCTGCCGTCGCAGTGCAGCAGGACAACCTTGCCGAACTCGTGGCCCAGATCCACGAAGCGTTTGAGGTGCGGCACGATGAAGCGGCGGAAGAACTTCGGGCTGAGCATCGGCCCGGCCTGCGCGCCGAAATCGTTGCCGATGAAGAAGATGTCAATCGCGTCGCCCGATGCCTCGAAGCTGCGCCGGCTGACCGCCAGGTAGTAGTCCGCGCAGTGCGCCATGACCGCATCCACCAGCCCCGGGTTGTCATACATCTGGAGAATCAGCCCGTCGAAGTCGAGCAGATCAATCGCGTCGTGCCAGAAGGGGGACCACTCGCCGCCCAGGATCGCATACTGGCGATCGTATTTCAACGCGTCCGCGCGGATGTGCGACACATCCATCCATGCGGGATCGGGCCAGGGGTAGGCGTCCACCTCGGCGACCGTCCGCGCCTGCTTCAGCGGGATGTTGAGCGGCATGCCGTAGCCGTAGCCGTGACGCTCGACCCCGAACGGCGTGCGATAGGTGGCGTCGGGGTGGCTCAGGTTGGCGGTCGGGTGGGTGTCCTGTGGGCCGGCGTAGCGCGCATGCACGCGGCGGAAGTCGTCGCCGAGATAGTTCAGCAGGCGCTCATCGTCGGCCAGCCCCAGGTGTTGCCGGGCCAACTCCTTCCACTCCGGCGACGCGCCCAGCCAGCACGGCACGTGGTCGGGTTCCGCATGTGCGAACGCGGTGAGTACGCGTTGGCGCGAGGTCATCGGTCTGGGCATGGCTGCCTCTCTTCCAGATTTGCCGCGACCGGCTGCGGTGTGCTCCCATTGGGGGCGCCGGGCGGCGGCCCACTCGACCGGCGCACGATCACCTCGAAGGGCAAGATCGTCTCGCGGCATGGCTCGGTCGCCGTGCCATCCAGCCGCGCCAGCAGCAGTTGCACCGCCTGCTGGCCCATCTCGTAGGCGGGTTGCGCGGCCACGGTGAAGAACGGTTGGATCATCGCGCTCAGGGGCATGTCGTCGAAGGTGACGATGCTGATCTCCTCCGGTGTCTGCAGGCCGGCCTCTTGCAGGTATTGATAGGCGCCGATGGCGATGAAGTTGTTGGCGGCGAAGAGGGCGGTCGGCCGCGGCGTGCAAGCCAGGGCCGCCTGCGCCATCTGGCAACCGCCGGACACGCTGAATGTGCCATGCGCGATCATCCGGGCATCGGGGCCGAGGCCCGCCTCCGTCAGCGCCCGCTGATAGCCCGCCACGCGATCTCTGGCGGTCGAGACCGCCTCGGGGCCGCTCAGCATGGCGATGCGCCGATGCCCCAGATCGAGCAGCAGCCGGGTGAGCTGATACGCGCCCAGCTCAGAGTCGCAGCGCACGGAGTCCACGGCGCAATCCTGCACCCGCCGGTCGAGCACGACCACCGGGATCTTGTGCTTCGTGAGATACGCGACCGGCTCGGCTGAGCTGGCGGCAGGTACCAGGAGCACGCCATCCACGCGCTTCTGTACCAGCGTGATCAACTGCTCGGCCTGCTCGGCCTCCGACTCATCCGTGTTGCAGAAGATGACATTGAAGCCCGCTGAGCGGGCCGCATCCTGGACGCCGCGACCGAGGGTGGTGAAGAAGGGATTCGTGATGTCAGAGAGGATCAGCGCCAGGGTCTTGGTGCCCTTCATGCGCAGGCTGCGCGCCAGCGTATTCGGGACGAAGCCTAATTCCGCGACGGCGGCTTCCACCCGCGCGCGCGTCGTGGGGCTGACATAGTTGGAGTGGTTGATGACGCGCGAAACAGTCATGGCTGAGACGCCCGCTTGTTTGGCGACATCGTGGATGGTGCTCATGGCTTCCGCGCCCGGCAAAGCAAGGTTGGGTTGGGGGGCGACCACACAGGGTGCGCCCCTACCTGACCCTTGTTATGGATAACATGTTATCGTTAGCTTAGCATGATCTCGCAAACCTGTCAAGTTTGCAATCCGCGAATTTCGTACAATTGGGGGCTTGACAAATGGTGCTCGCGCGTGATATACTTTCTTTACTTATGAAAGTAAGCCTTTTTTGACCTTTGTTGCTACCTGGCTTGAGCGCACGAAGGGTGTTGCCGATGGCTAGACTTGACCGAACTATCGGTGCCCACTACCCCAATAACAGCTCGGCCGTGTTGGATGTAATCCAGCGCAGGCGCGGTATCTCGCGCGCCGAACTCGCGACCGTGACGGGCCTGACTCAGGCGGCGATCTCGAAGATCGTGGCCGATCTGATCGCGATCGGGCTGGTGGTGGAAGAAGGCCAGTCGGTTTCGGCGGGCGGCCGGCCCCCGGTGCGGTTGACGATCAACGCTGAGGCGACGCATGTGATCGGCATTGATCTGGCGCGCTCTGGCATTCAGGGCGTGCTGGTGGACCTCAACGGCCAGATCCATCATCGCGTGGCGGTGGGATCCCGGCTGGCGCAGGCGGCCGATGTCACACTGGAGCGCCTCACGATCCTCACCGCCGAGCTTCTGTCTTGGGCGCAGGCGCACGACCGGCAGGTGGCGGGCATCGGCATCGGTGCGCCGGGGCCGCTCAACGCCGAGGAAGGTGTCATCCTCGCCCCGCCCAACTTCCCGCTCTGGCGCAACGTACCGGTCCGGCAGATTGTGGAGGAACGCTTCGGGCTGCCGGTGCGGCTGGACAACGACGCCAATGCCCAGGCCCTGGCCGAGGGCCGCTTCGGGGCGGGCCAGGCTTTCAGTTCCTTCATCTATATTGCGGTGGGCACGGGGGTCGGCGCCGGCTTGATCATCCATGGGGCGCTGCATCGTGGCGCCCATCATGTCGAAGGCGAGTTGGGACACACGACCGTCGAAGCCGCCGGGCCGCGCTGCAGTTGCGGCAACCGGGGGTGTCTGGAGTTGTATACCTCCACACCGGCCGTGGTGGCGACTGCCGTGGCGGCCCTCCATCGTGGCGAGCATAGCCTGATCTCCGAACTCGCAGGTGGACGGCTTGACCAGGTTACGATCTACACTATTGCGCAGGCGGCTCGGGCCGGCGACCAGCTCGCCTTGCGCATCCTGGAGCAGGTCGCCGTCTACCTGGGGGTGGGCGTGGTCAACGCGATCAACCTGCTTGGGCCGGAAGCGGTGATCCTGGGGCGCGAGGATATTCAGGCCTGCGGCGAACTGCTGCTGGAGCCGATCCGCACCACCGTGGCCGAGCGTTGCTTCGCGATGGCGGCCGAGCATGTCCAGATCCTCCCGGCGCAGTTGGGCGATGATGCGCCGGCCATCGGCGCGGCCTGCCTGGTGCTGGAGGATCTCTTCCGCGCGCCGGAAGAGATCTTGAATCGTTCGACCGCCAGGCCGGTTTTCGGCGCGGCGAAAAGTGATTGGCGGATGCGTGCGGATGGGGGCAACGGCGGCGAGGGCCGGCAACGCACGCTCATAGCTCGCTAGGGTCGGAGAAGCATCGTTTTCTGACCGAGGGGAGGTGTCATGTCAGCACACGAAGAGGTCGCGCGTCAGCACACGTGCGACGTATTGGTGATCGGCTCCGGGGTATCCGGTTATTGCGCGGCCATCCAGGCCGGGCGGTTGGGCTGCCGGACGATTTTGCTCGAAAAGGATGAGGTGCTCGGCGGCAACTCCGGGCCGAACTTGGGGGTCGGCATCACCGGCGCCGACCGCTACAACCACTACGGCACAGAGACCGGCATCATCCACGAGACCCAGGAAGAGGGCGCGTGGGTGCAGGGCTTCACGCAGATCATCGCCGGGCAGATGCCCTACAACATTTCCCGCCGCTACGAGGCCGTGATCCAGCAATACCTGGAAGCGGCCGGCGTACTCGTACTCAAGCGCCACTACGCGCGGCGGCCGATCGTGGGCGAAGATGGTGCGATCCAGGCGGTGCTGGTCGAAGACCTGGCCGCGTTCCAGACGGTTAGAATTGACATAAAACACGCCGTGATCGAAGCATCGGGCGATGGCGAGATCGGCGCGCTGGCCGGCGCGGACTTCGACGTGGGCAGCGAGGCGCAAAGCGAGTTCGGCGAGCGTTCCGCGCCCCCGATGCGAACCAACCGGGTGCAGGGCACCAGCCTGGTCGCCCTCGCGCAGAAGACCGACCACGCGGTGGTCTACATCCCGCCGCCGGGCGTGGGCCAGCAGATCCCGCGCGTGTGGGAAGGCCGCATCTCCTCGTGGCTGTATCATCACGACCGCTGGCTGTCCGGCCTGGCCGAGGGGGTCAAGTTCCTCTATCTCACCGAGGCGGGCGGCGGGTCCGACACGATCCGTGATGATGGGCAGATCTACGAGGCGCTCCTGCGCCAGTTGTGGGCCGAGTGGGATCACATCAAGAACGGTCCGCACCGCGAGGAGGCCAAGAACTGGGATCTGCTGTGGGTCAGCCCGAAGGCCGGCAAGCGGGAGAGCCGGCGGTTCCTCGGTGATGTGATCGTGACGCAGACCGACGCCGAGGCGGGCCGGCTGTTCGAGGATGACATCGCCTACAGCGGGCACGATCTCGACGACCACAAGCCGTTGGGCGAGGGGGGCAACATCTTCTCGCACAGCGTCCCGCCGATGTTTGGCGTCCCCTACCGGGCGTGTTACTCGCGCAACGTGCCGAACCTGTTGCTGGCCGGCCGCCTGATCAGCGCCACGCACATCGCCCATTCCTCCACCCGGCTGATGCGCACGGGCGGGGCGATCGGCCAGGCGGTGGGCTACGCGGCGGCGCTCTGCTGCAAGTACAACTGCGCGCCGCGGGCGATCTATGCCGAGCACCTGGCGGAGTTGCTCGACAGTCTGCTGGCCGCTGATGTCACGATCCTGGGCCGGCCGCTCAGCCCGCAGGGTGATCTCGCCCGCCAGGCGACCGTGACGGCCAGCAGTGAGTTGCGCTATAACGATCAGGCGCCCGGTGAGTTCTTCCCGTTGATCGCCCAGGCGGCCGCCGTGCTGTGGGATTGGCCGCCGAGCCTGGAGCAGGTCGAGGTCTATCTGCGTAACCCGACCGATCAGCCCCAGCCGTTGACCCTCCGGGTGTATCGGGCGCGGTGTGATCGCAAGTGGAAGTTCATGGAGGAGTTCGAGCGCCACGGCCGCAACGACCTGCGCGATTCGGCCTTCGCCGAGCTGGCCGCCACGTCCGCCCTTGTTCCCGCCGGGTCCGAGGGCTGGTTCAGCATCGCCTTTCCCCAGCCACTGGTCATTGGCGCGCGCGATGCCAACTGGGACGATGACCGGCTGGTGCTGGCGTTGGACGTGAACGAGGCGGTCCAGTGGGCGTTGGCGCGGCGCGAATCCCCGATCGCCGAAATGGTGGAACACAGCCATTTCAGCCCGGAATGGCGGCCGCTGAAGTGCATGGCGACGCTGCGGCTGACTCCCGCGCCGGGCCTGGGTGAAGCGGGCAACGCGATCAATGGCTTCCATCGCCGCTTCTCCCGCGCGCCGCTGAACATGTGGATGTCTGACCCCCAGGATGGCCTGCCGCAAGAGTTGATCCTTTCCTGGTCAGCGCCGCAGGAATTCGATGAGGTATGCCTCACGTTCGACAACCTGGCGCGGCTGCGGCATGAGCAGCCGTGGGAGTGCGGCCAGCGGGTCTTGCCGATCCTGGTCGAGTCGTATGAGTTGGCCGCCTGGCAGGCTGGCGCGTGGCGGACGCTCGCCACCGTGTCGGGCAATTTCCATCGTTTCCGCCGGCATCAGTTCGCGGCGGTGCAGGCGGACAAGCTGCGCCTGCGCGTCTTGGCGACACACGGGAGCACGGCCGCGACCAGCGCGCGGGTCTACGAAGTGCAGGTGTACAACCGTTGTCCAATTCCAAATTGACATGCCCAAGTCCTATTCACAGAGAGGAGCGTGATCCGATGTCCGTTTCGTCTAAGCTCAATCGTCGTGACTTCCTGAAGCTCGCCGGGTTGGGAGCCGCGGGCGCTGCACTGGCCGCATGTGCGCCGTCAGCGCCGGCGCCGGCCCCCACCGCGCCGCCGGCCGCCGCGCCCAAAGCCGCCGAACCGACCAAGGCGCCTGAACCGACCAAAGCGGCTGAGCCGACCAAGGCCCCCGCCGCACCGGCGCCTACCGCCACGCCTGCCGTCACCGCGGTGCCGGCCGCCAAAGACGCGGTCGCCATCAGCTATTGGCACATCTGGGGCGGTGTCCGCGTGGATCAATTGCAGACCGTGCTCAACGACTTCATGCTGGCCAACCCCAAGATCAAGGTCGAGCCGCTCTTGCTGCCCAATCCGGGCTACGCCGACAAGATCATGACCGCGCTGGCCGCCGACTCACCGGACCTGACGATGGTCTATACGGACGAGTTCGCGCCGGCTGCCAAGCGCAATGCGCTGAAGCCGGTTGACGACCTGATGAAGGTTGACAAACTGACCGCCGACACCTGGTATCCGGGCGTGTATGCCATGAGCACCTACGCCGGCAAGACCTTCGGCTTGCCTTTTGTCGGCAATTTCCTGCAGTTCCTCTACTGGAACCGTGATCATTTCAAAGCCGGCGGCGTTGACCCCGAGAAGGGGCTGGCGACCTGGGCGGACGTGCTCGATCTGAGCAAGAAGCTGACCGTCATCAAGGATGGCAAGGTCGAGCGCCTGGCCTACGTGCCGGGCGGCGCCGGCGAGTGGACGGGCGGCGCCTATCGCAACGGCCACAACCTGTGGGGCGACGGCACGCCAGAGAAGGTCGCTATTGATCATCCGCTTTCGCTGGAAGCTCTGCAATACACCAAGGATCTCTACAAGACCCTCGGCGGGTGGGATCTGGTGGGCGCGGCGACCAAGGCGTGGAGCCAGGCGCAGGTGAGCAACCCGCTGATCGCGGGCGTGGCTTCGGCGGTGACGTCGGGCGTGTTCACGGTCAACGTCATCAACCAGCAGAAGCCGGATCTGAACTACAAGATCGGTAAGATCCCGCACGGCCCCAAGGGTGACTTCCTGGATGTCATCACGCAAAGCTGGAGCAACTGCATCCCAGCTAAGGCCAAGCATCCGAACGAGGCCTGGACCCTCGCCAAGTACCTGTCGGCGGGTGATGGGCACCTGAAGTTCATGGTTCAGTTGCAAAGCCGCCCGGCCATGGTGAAGGCCTACAACGTGGCGCCGCACGACGCCGCGGCCCGCAAGGGCAATCCCTTCTGGGATGTGGTGCTCGAAGTGCTCAACGGCAAGCAGGCCAGTTGGCCGGTCTCCGACAAGATGTCCGCTGCGCAGAAGGTCACGACCGAGATGTTCGAGTCGGTCGTGCTCGACAAGCGCACGCCCGAAGAGGCCGTCAAGTGGGCCCAGACCGAGGTCGTCAAGGTGTTCAAGGGCGACTGAGTCTCTTTGTGCGAGAAGCAAGGTTTCACCACAAAGGCACAAAGCCACCAAGAATACAAGGATATCTGAACTTCTTTGTGAATCTTCGTGTCTCGGTGTCTTTGTGGTGAGTGTATATTGTCGGGCAAATGCCGGAGGTGAGCGCATGGCATCCAGTACACTTTCCTGGCCCCGTTTGAATCAGACACAGCGGCGCAACATCACGGGGTATCTGTTCATCACGCCCTGGCTGCTGGGGCTGCTGACCTTCACGCTCGTGCCCATCGCGGTCGTGTTCGTGCTCGGCTTCACCCGCTACGGTGTGCTCGATACTCCCGAGTGGGTGGGGTTGCGCAACTACGTCCGCATCTTCACCGATGACCGGTATTTCCGTATCTCACTGGTCAACACCCTTTATTACGTGGCAATCTCGGTACCCCTCCACGTGATCATCGGCTTCCTGCTGGCTTTGGGTCTCAACGCGAAAATCCGGGGCATCACGATCTACCGCACACTTTTCTATGTCCCGTCCATCGTGCCCCAGGTAGCGGGCGTATTGCTCTTTGTGTGGCTGTTTCAGCCACAGATCGGTCTCTTCAACTTCCTGCTCGATCTTGTGGGGGTGCGCGGGCCAAACTGGTTAGGGCGACCCGAATGGGCCAAGCCGGCCATCATCATCATGAGCCTGTGGGGCGTGGGCGGCGGCATGATCATTTTTCTGGCTGGCCTCCAATCGATCCCGGAACACCTGTATGAGGCGGCCAAAATTGACGGGGCGAACAACTGGAACCAGTTTTGGACCGTGACGGTTCCGATGATGACCCCCACGATCTTTTTCAACCTGGTCATGGGCCTGATCAATAGTTTTCAGGTCTTTACCACCGCCTATGTGGCTACGAACGGTGGCCCCATGAACTCCACGCTTTTCTACATGCTCTATCTGTACACAACCGGCTTCCAGGACTTCAAGATGGGCTATGCTTCCGCGTTGGCCTGGATCCTCTTCTTCCTGGTGTTGGTGCTGACGGTCCTGGTGTTCAAGAGCAGCGCATCGTGGGTGTACTATGAGTCCGGGGGCGAAGGATGAGCACGATCACTCAGGTCAAGCGGGGCATTGCCCCCAATATCGCCTGGCTCAGGCGCCAATCGGTACGCCGGACGTTGGGCAAGTTCAGCCTGTATATCGTCTTGGCAATCGCGGCGGCGCTCTTCTCTATTCCGCTGGTCTGGATGCTGTCCACCTCGCTGAAGACGCTGTACCAGCAGGATGCCTGGCCGCCAGTGTGGATTCCGAATCCGCTCGAATGGCGCAACTACCCCGATGCCTTTGGCTTCCTGCCGCTGGGACGTTACACACTCAACACGCTGTTCATCACGGCGGTCACGATGGTCGGCACATTCATCTCCTGCCCGCTGGTCGCCTATGCCTTTGCGCGCATCCGCTTTGCCGGCCGCGAATTCCTGTTCATGGTCTTGATCGCCACCATCATGCTGCCCCAGGCCGTGCGCCTGATCCCCACCTACCTGATGTTCGACCGGCTCGGCTGGCTGAACACCTATCTGCCGCTGATCGTGCCATCGTTCTTCGGGACACCCTTTTTTATCTTCCTGCTGCGGCAATACTTCCGCACCTTTCCCGAAGACCTGGCCGACGCCGCACGGGTGGATGGGCTGGGCGAGTTGGGTATCCTGACGCGCATCTTCCTGCCGTTGGCCGGCCCGGCGCTGGCCGTCGTCGCCATCTTCTCGTTCCAAAGCCACTGGAACGACTTTTTCGGGCCGTTGATCTACCTGAACCGGGAGCAGATGCGCACGCTGGCGCTCGGCCTCTACTATTTCAAGGCTTTCGAGGGTACCACCAACTGGGGCCAGATGATGGCCGCCGCCAGCACGATGACGATCCCGGTGCTGGTGCTGTTCGCCCTCTTCCAGCGCCATTTCATCCAGGGCGTGGCCCTCACCGGCATCAAGGGCTGATGCCCATGACGACGATGACACCGCTTGCGCGACTGCTGACCGCCTTTCGTTGCGGGCAGCCCGACCGTGTCCCCATCATCGTGCGCGGGGTGAACCCGTATGCGCGGCACATGAACTGGCGCGGTGAGGCTGACCCCAGCTACCGCCCGTTGATCGAACGCGTGCGTGCCGACTGCGAGGTCGAGCACATCCTGAGCATGGGCCGCGGGTTTGCGCTGAACGGCGCCGCACAGGTCGAGACTCGCGTGGAGGTGCGCGACGGCTGGCGGGTGGTCACGCGCTCGGTGGAGACCCCGGCCGGCCCCCTCACCTCGATCCACCGCGATGGCACCGACAGTTACGCCCACGCCGAGGTCAAGCAGTGGATCACGGATGAAGCGGACGTCGAGCGGTTCCTCTCGCTGCCCTATCGCCCGATCGAGCCTGACCTGGCACCCTATTTCGCGGCGCGAGACCAGCTCGGTGACAAAGGCTACGTTCTGGCCTATCTGGACGATGCCATCGGCCAGGTACACGCGCTGATGGGCTCCGAGCTGCTCGCCATCTGGAGCGTGGAAGCGCCGGGCCTGATCCGCCGGCTGCTGGACGCGCTGGCCGAGCGCTGCCTGGACTTCGCCCGGCGGCTGCTGGAAGGCGGTGTCGCGCCCGTCCTGGGCCTCCAGGGCCAGGAGGTCGTCGTCCCGCCGCTGATGTCGCCCCGGCGTTTCGCTGAACTGGTCGTCCGCTACGATCGGCCCATCGTCGAGTTGGCGCACAGCCACGGCTGCCTGCTCTACGTCCACTGCCACGGCTTCCTCAACGCGGTGATCGGACATTTCGCCGACATGGGCGTGGACATCCTGCACCCGATCGAGGCGCCGCCGATGGGCGATATCACCCTGGCGGAGGCGAAGCGCCGGGTGGGCGGGCGAGTCTGCCTGGCTGGAAACATCCAGATCGGCGACGTGATGGACTTGGAGCGGGAACAGATCGTGGCGCAGACCCGTCAGGCCATCGCGGACGCCGCGGCGGGCGGCGGCTTCGTGCTGACCCTCACCGCGACCCCGTTCGAGCGCGTCCTCTCGGATCGGACACGGGATAATCTGCTGGCGATGATTGATACGGCACTTGAATATGGGAGCTATCCATGACCAAAACCATCGTTCACATGATTGGCCAGGCTCACCTGGACCCGGCCTGGCTCTGGCGCTGGCCGGAGGGCCGCGCAGAGGCGCTCGCCACGAGCCGCTCGGCCGCCGACCGGCTGCGGGAGTACCCCGACTTCCACTTCGTGCGCGGGGAAGCGCAGATCTACGACTGGATCGAGCGGGAGGATCCCGCGCTCTTCGCCGAGATCGTGGCGCGCGTCCGCGAGGGGCGCTGGCACGTCGTCAACGGCATGATCGTCCAGCCCGACATGAACCTGCCGCAGGGGGAGTCGTTCGTCCGCCACTTCCTGCTGGGCAAGGCCACCATGCGCGAGCGGCTGGGGGTCGAGCCGACCGTGGCCTACTGCGTGGACAGTTTCGGCCACGCGGAGACGCTGCCGCAGATCTTCCGCAAGTGCGGCTGCGAGGCGTATGTCTTCATGCGGCCCGGCCCGCACGAGATGCCGGGCGTGCCCCAGGCGTTTTGGTGGCAGGCGCCCGATGGCAGCCGGGTGATGACCTTCCGCATCGGGGGCAGCTACGGCACGCGCACCCTCGACCTGTCGCCCCACATTGACCGCGCGCTGGAACAGAAGCCGGCCGAACTGTCCGACACGATGTGTTTCTTCGGCGTCGGCAACCACGGCGGCGGGCCGACCATCGCGCAGATCGAGGCGCTGCACGTCCTCCAAGCGGCGCGCGACGATATCGAGATTCGGTTCAGTTCGCCGCAAATCTATTTCGACGCCGTGCGCGCGACCGCCGAGGGCTGGCCGACGGTCGCCGAGGAGCTCTACTTCCACGCGACCGGTTGCTACTCGGCCAACAGCGGCCTCAAGCGGGCGCACCGCCAGGCGGAGTGCAGCCTGCTCGTGGCCGAGCGGATAGCCGCGCTGGCGCACGCGTGGGTGGGCCGCGCGGTGGAGGGCCAGACGCTCCGCCAGCTTTGGGTCAGCACGTGCTTCAACCAGTTTCACGACATCCTGGGCGGCTGCACGGTGAAGGACGCGGCCGACGACGCCATCGCCGCGCTCCAGCGTGTGGTCGTGACGGCGCAGGAGATCACCGACGACGCGGGCCGCGCCATTGCCAGCCAGGTGAATACGGCTGTGCCCGGCGGCAGCGCCGTACCCTCAGGCACGGTCGTGCTCTTCAACCCCGCGGCCGAGCCGGTCGAGCAGTACGTCGAGTACGAGCCGTGGACCGAATGGGATGCCTGGGATGCCGGCGGCTGGGGTCTGGCCGACGAGCGCGGGGAACCCGTGGCCTGGCAGAAGATCACCTCGCACGAGGCGCTCACCAGCCCCGAAGGCCGCGGGATCCATCGCCTGGTCTTCCGGGCCAGCCTGCCGCCGCTGGGCTATCGCGTCTTCCGCTTCGCCAAGGGGCTGCCGCAAGGGGATCTCGCCTCGGCGGTGCAGGTGACGCCGACGACACTCGAAAATGAGCATCTCCGCATCGCCCTCGATCCGGCGACCGGCGACATCCGCTCGTGCGTGGATGTTGCGTCCGGGCTGGAGCTGGTCGGGCCGGGCGGCTGGAACGTCATGCAGGCCCTGGAGGACACCAGCGACACCTGGTCGCACCGCGAGACGCGCTGGGACAAAGTGGTCGGCACGTTCGGCAAGCCCACGATCACCGTGGCCGAGAACGGCCCGCTCCAGGCGTCGCTGCTGGTGGAGCGGAGCTATGACGAGGACGGCGGCGCGCACGGCACGCTCCTGCAAGAACTGATCGTGCATCGCGACGAGCCGGAGATCGTGATCCGCAACTGGCTCTTCTGGCAAGGGCGCTGGCGGATGCTCAAGCTGGCGTGCGATGTCGCAATCACCGAGCCGAGGGCGGCCCGCGATGTGCCGTTCGGCTTCTCCGAGTGGCCGGCCGATGGCACGGAGCGCGCGGGGCAGATGTGGGTCGGCGTGTCGGGAGAGACAACCGCTGCCCGGACAGAACGCGCCCTGAGCTTGTCGAAGGGCGCTTCGGACGGCGCTTCGGACGGCGCTTCGACAAGCTCAGCGAGCGTCGGCCTCGCGA